>NZ_DCNR01000121.1:0-30572 GCF_002322065.1 Dermacoccus sp. UBA1591
CCCTTCTTGTGCGCACGCCACGTCGCGGTGACGTTGCAGCCCATCGCGTTAGTCGACAGGAAGAACACGTTGCCGTAGCCACCCGTCGCGAGGACGACGACGTCGGCGAGGTGGGTGTCGATGGCGCCGGTGACCATGTCACGCGTGATGATGCCGCGCGCACGACCGTCCTTGATGATCACCTCGAGCATCTCGTGGCGCTTGTACTCCTTGACGGTGCCCTTCGCGACCTGACGCTCCATGGCCTGGTAGGCGCCGATGAGCAGCTGCTGGCCCGTCTGACCCGCCGCGTAGAACGTACGCGCGACCTGCACGCCACCGAACGAACGGTTGTCGAGGTAGCCGCCGTACTCGCGCGCGAACGGAACACCCTGGGCGACGCACTGGTCGATGATGTTCGTGCTGACCTCGGCGAGGCGGTAGACGTTGGTCTCGCGGCTGCGGTAGTCGCCGCCCTTGACCGTGTCGTAGAAGAGGCGGTACGTGGAGTCACCGTCGTCGTTGTAGTTCTTCGCGGCGTTGATACCGCCCTGCGCGGCGATCGAGTGCGCGCGACGGGCCGAGTCCTGGTAGAAGAACGTCTTGACGTTGTACCCGGCCTCACCCATCGTCGCGGCGGCCGAGGCGCCGGCGAGACCGGTGCCGACGATGATGACCTCGAGCTTGCGACGGTTCGAGGGGTTGACGAGCTTGTCGTCGAACTTGTGCTGCGTCCACATCTGCGCGATGTCGACGTCGGGAGCCTTGGTGTCCTTGATCGGCGCGCCCTCGGTGAAGAAGGCGTGGGCGTCGTTGCGCCCGCCCTTCTCCTGGGTCGTGGTCGGCGTGTCGCCGGAGCCGCTTTGCGCCGTTTCCCCCATGGGAGTACTCATGGTGTCTTGTCTCCTGTCAGATGAGGTGGAAGAGGACGGCGAGCGGCGGGATGAGGAAGCCGACGACGACGACGGCGGCCGTCAGGTGCGCCACGAGCTTGGCCTTCTTGCGTGCCGCCGGGGAACCGGTCCACCCGAGGGTCTGCGCCGCGCTCCAGATGCCGTGCATGAGGTGCATGCCGAGGGCAATCATCGCCGCGATGTAGATGAGGGCGACCCACCACAGGCGGAAGCTGTCGTGGACGAGCCAGTACGGGTTGTTCGTGTCGTCACCGTTGAAGTTCACCTTGGGCAGGGTGAACTGGATGAGGTGGAAGATGACGAACAGGAGCAGGAACAGCCCGCCCCAACGCATCGCCTTGTTGGCGTGCCCACCGAAGCCGAGCTGCGTCTTCTTCACGGCATAGCGCTGCGTGCGCGCCGTGCCGGCGCGCTGCCAGAGCTTGACCGCCGAGTAGACGTGCGCAATCAGCGCGAGGACGAGGAGAACCTCGATGATGTCGAGAAGCCCACGATGCGGGAGCATGGGCTCGCCGATCGTGCGCAGGTGATGAGCGTACGTGTTGAACGTCTCTTCGCCCCACAGGAGCTTGAGGTTTCCGTACATATGCCCAAGAACGAAGAGCACAAAGAAGAGTCCTGAGCCCGCCATCAGCGTCTTCAGGAAGAGGGTGCTCCCAGCCTTGCCAGTCCGCTTCGCGGGGAGAGTATTCGTTGCCACGCAGGGCACTTTACGCCGTCCGGGCGACGCCTCGGAGGCCGGGTGTTCCCAATGTGCGCAAATCGTGACTTATCACACAGACCTTAGGGGAACCTAACCACCGGCTGCGAGATGCCTCACGCTCGAGGCGCGTTCAGGACACTCCGGCGCCCGAGCCGCGGCCCTGCAGCGTGAACGACTCGACGGGCGACCACACGCCGTCATCCTCCTGGAAGTAGAGGTGGAACTCGCTCACCGTGAACGCTGCCTCGTAGTGCTTGTTCACCTCGAACGCATGCGTCAAGGCGCCGTCGTCGACGTGGTGGGCGATCGTCACGTGAGGGTGGTAGCGGAACTCGAGGTCGCGGCCGATGGGTCCGCTGCGCACCGCCGATTCGAGCTGCTCGCACGAGTCGACGCCCTGCGCGAGCTGCACGAAGACGACCGGGGAGGTGGGCCGGAACGTGCCGGTGCCGCGCAGGATCATGTCGAAGGGGGCGAAGTCGCGCGCCACGTCGCGCAGGTGAGCGGTGAACTCGGGGATCAAGCCCTCCGCCACCTCCGTCGGCGGCATGAGCGTGACGTGCGGCGGCACCGCGTCAGCCTGCGGATCGCCCGCGGCGCGACGCATCTCGCGCAGCTGCGAGAAGTACGGCTCGGGGACGGCGATGCTGACGCCGACGGTGCGCACGATGCGTCCTGCTCAGCGCGTCGCCGGCACCAGGCCGACGGCGTCGTAGGCGCGGGCGAGCGTCGGCGCGGCGATCTCGCGCGCGCGGGCCGCACCGTCGGCGAGGATGCGATCGAGTTCGCCCCGATCGGCCATGAACTCGAGGTAGCGCTCGCGGAAGGGGCCCTGGACGGAGGCGACCACCTCGGCCACCTCCGTCTTGAGCGCGCCGTACCGGTTCTCGCCGGCGAAGCGTTCGACGAGGGTCTCGATCGACTCGCCGGAGATCGCCGCGTGGATGCGCAGCAGGTTCGCGATGCCCGGCTTGTTCTCGACGTCGAACGCGACGAGGTTGTCGAGGTCGGTGACGGCCGACTTGATCTTCTTCGTGTTCTTCTTCGTCTCGTCGAGCATGTTGATCGAGGCGTTCGCGTTCTCGTCCGACTTGCTCATCTTCTTCGTCGGATCCTGCAGCGACATCACCTTCGCAGTGCCCTCCGGGATGTACGGCTCGGGCACGACGAACGTCTCGCCGAAACGGGAGTTGAAGCGCTGCGCGAGGTTGCGGGTCAGCTCGAGGTGCTGACGCTGGTCCTCCCCCACCGGCACGTACTGCGCGTCATAGAGCAGGATGTCCGCGGCCATGAGGATCGGGTAGGTGAACAGCCCGACGCTCGTGTTGTCGTTGCCGCGTTTGCCGGCCTTGTCCTTGAACTGCGTCATGCGCCCCGCCTCGCCGAACCCGGTGATGCAGTTGAGGATCCAGGCCAGCTCGGCGTGCTCGCGCACATGGCTCTGCACGAAGACGGCCGAGCGCTGCGGATCGACACCACCGGCGAGGTATTGCGCCGCCGTCGCGTACGAACGTTCCCGCAGCTGCGCCGGGTCCGGATTCACCGTCAGCGCGTGCAGGTCGACGACGCAGAAGAAGGGGGTGAAACCTTCCTGCATCCTCACCCAGTTGATCTGCGCACCGAGATAGTTGCCGAGATGCAGCGAGTCGGATGTCGGCTGCATTCCGGACAGGATGTGCGGGCGGGTCTGGCCCGCCACGAGGGGTGAGGTGTTGTCGGACATGTGCCCCATTCTGACACCGCCGGCGCGTCCGCGCGCGTTCGGATCGTCGACGTACCCTCCACCGCGGCGGCTCGAGGGGTGACGCCGGCCGGCTGCGGCGCGGGCTCACGCCCGCCTGAGGGGCGGGCATCGACGCACAGGTTCGCACTTGCGTCTATGTTGGTTTCTGTTGAATCGACCGAACGCTCCGAGCCGCGGTCGAGCACGAGCGGGGCGCGCTGCGCCCCGGACCATCGGGAGGGTGGATGCTCGCACGACAGCGTCAGGAAGCGATCCTGCGCGGCATCGAGGACGACGGCGGGGTGCGCGTCAGCGACCTCGTCGAACGTCTCGGAGTCTCCGACATGACGATTCGTCGCGACATCGAGTTCCTCGCCGGCAAGGGGCTCGTCCTCAAGGTGCACGGTGGCGCGACGGCCGTCGGCGACCATCCGATCGACGAACCGGGTTTCTCGGTCAAGTCGACGATGAACCCCGTGCAGAAGTCCGAGATCGCACGCACGGCCGCCAGCCTCATCGGCCACGGCCAGACCATCGCCGTGAGCGCCGGCACGACCGCGTACGCGGTCGCCGTAGAGTTGCGGCCGGTCAAGCGACTCACCGTCGTGACCAACTCCCCCCGCGTCGCAGAACTGCTCTACGACCCGGTGCGTGAGGATCAGAACATCGTGCTGACCGGCGGCGTCCGCACGCCGTCCGATGCCCTCGCCGGACCGGTCGCGAACCGCATGCTGGCCGACGTCCACGTCGACACGCTCATCCTCGGGATCCACGGCATCGACCTCGACGCGGGCCTCACGACGCCGAACCTGCTCGAGGCCGAGACGAACCGTCTTCTCATCGCTGCCGCTCGCAAGGTCATCGTCGTCGCCGACCACACGAAGTGGGGCGTCGTCGGGCTGTCGACCATCGCTCCCCTCGAACGCGTCGACGTGCTCGTCACCGACGCTCAGCTCGACGTCGAGGCACGACGCCTCGTGAGCGACAAGGTCGGCCAGCTCATCGTGGCCAAGCGTGATGACACCCCAGGCGATCAGGCCGACGGGTGACCCCCACCCCCTCGAGCGCAAACGTGAGACACGCAACCGGGCCTTGAAGCACCCGCATTCAGACGGCCGTCCTAGACTGACCCCGACCCTTCTCACCAGTGATACGTCGCCACGGGGGCACAACGTGGGCGACGACAGGAGCACCCGTGACCATTCTGGACCTGGTTCGTATCATTCGGACGAACCTCAAACTGCTGCTGCTCAGCATGTTGCTCGGCATCGTCGTAGCCGCTGGCTACACCCTGACCAGGCCAGTCGAGTATCAGGCCACCTCGACGGCCCAGATCATGGCCGGCGCCTCCAATGATGCGAGTGCCGCCATGGTCAACCAGCAACTGGCCAACCAGCGTTCCGGTGCGTACGCCCAGCTGGCCTCAGGATCGGGTGTCGCCGACCGCGTCGTCGCCCTGTCCAAGGGGGCCCTCTCGCCTGGTGACTTCGTGCTCGCAGGCGCTGGATCTGAGGGCACCTCGAATCTGTCGCTGACCGCATCCTCGAGTTCAGCCGCCAAGGCGCAGCAAGCAGCCAACCTGGCACCCGCGGCTCTCTCGCAGGAGATCAAGCACATCGAGACCCTCAATGGCGCCAAGTCGACGGTGTACGACGCTTATCCCCTCTCACGAGCGGGCCTGCCGGCGTCGCAGACGTCACCCAAGTGGCCCGTCAACCTTCTCATCGGCGCCTTTCTGGGCCTGGTCGCGGGGACGGTCCTGGTCGTGCTGCGCAAGCAGCTCGACTCGCGCATTCGTCACACCAGCGACCTGGAGAAGGTCACCGGCGTGGGCACCCTGGGAGTCATTCCGAAGGCCAAGAACCTGCAGACCAAGAGTCGGGGAGGCCTGGGGGCGCTCGGCAGCACGTCTGAGGCCTTCCGAATGCTGCGGACGAATCTGCGGTATGTCTCGGCTGAGCAGCCACCCCGATCCCTCGTGATCACCTCGGCCGTCCAGAGCGAGGGAAAGTCCACGGTCGCGTCCAACCTGGCGCGCGTGCTGGCTGCCGCCGGCCAGCACGTCGTCCTCGTGGACACCGACCTCCGCCGCCCCGTGATCCACGAGACATTCGACGTGGACAACGCCGTGGGTCTCACGGAGGTGTTGACGGGCCAGGCCTCGCTACGTCAGGCGATCCAGCCCGGCGACCACAAGAACTTGTCGATCATCACGTCCGGACGCATCCCGCCGAACCCCTCAGAACTTCTGGGCTCGCGCCGGATGAGTGCCGTCATTGATGCCCTGGAGGAGGAGTACTTCGTGGTGCTCGACGCGCCACCACTGCTCCCGGTCACGGACGCCGGTCTGCTGTCGGTGGCGGCCAGCGGTGCGGCCGTCGTCTACCACCACGGCACCACGCACAAGGAGCAGATCGCTCTGTGCACCAAGATCCTGGATCAGGTGGGAGCCCACTACTTCGGCTCGATCCTGAACATGACCCCGCCGCGATCCATGGGTTCCACGGTCTACGGCTACGGCGCCGGCAACTACGCCACAGCCGGTTATGGATACGGCTACGGGTACGGATACGGACACACGGACGAGTCGGACGAGGCGTCCGCACTGACCCCGGCGCACGAGCTCGCCGACATCACTCTTCACGCACCCGAATCGACGCCCGCAGCGGGCCCCCAGGTGGACCGAGGCAACGCCGGGGTCCCTCTCGACACGACGAGGCACGACCCGATGCGGGGAGAGTCGTCGCAGGCGCCGAGCGCCTCTGCGAACGTTGAGCGCGCCCCCCGCCAGGCCACACCTGCGACGTCAGACTCCGACGGTGCGCCTCCGAGCCGCCGTGCTCGTCGGTTCCGCGCGAACGACGACGCCTGAGCCGGCTCAGCGCTCTTCGACCAGCTCCGTCAACCTCCGGATGAAGTTGTGCTCGCCGAACGCTTCGGCATGGGCACGAATGGCGTCCGGGTCCCACGGCTGGGAGCGCACGGCGTCCATTCCTCGGTTGATGTCGGCGGGAGCGGGCCGTTCGATGAACACGCCGTTGACTCCCTCTACGACGGTGTCGAGGTACCCCCCGGCGCGCAACGCGACGACGGGTTTGCCGAAGGCATTGCCCTCGAGAGGTGTGAGGCCGAAGTCCTCGTAGGACGCCGCGACGAGGGCTGCAGCATGGGCGTAGGCCCAGCGCAGCTCGTCGTCGCTGATGTCGGAGACGATCTCGACGTTGTCGGGGCGGCTCGCCCGCAGAGGCTCAGCCATCGGCCCTGCGCCTACCACGAGCAAGCGCTCGGAGCGCCCACGCATCGCTTCGATGACGGCGTCGACGTTCTTGTACGGCATGAGGCGTGACACCACGAGGAAGTACGGTGTCTGACCCCAGTGCGCAACGGCGGCGATGGGGGCTCGACGATCTGTCTCGTCCACGCCGAACGGCGGCGGGAGGACGGCGACGTCGTAGCCGTACGCTCGCTTGATCCGTGTGGCGATGACGTTGGCGTTGGCGACGTAGGCGTCCGCCGTGGCGGCAGCCTTCACGTCCCACGCCAGCAACGGTCGCTTGAGCACCTCGAGAGCCGCGCCCTTGACGCTGCGGCGGCCGCCCGCGCCGAGATACTCGTCTGCGGCGTAGAGCCATCGGGCGGGCGAGTGACAGTAGACGATCTTGTGGCCCGTCGTGGGAAATCCGTGAGCCCACCCGCTCGACGATGCCAGGACCACGTCGGCGTCGATCGTCATGCGGTTCGAGGCCCATGGGAGCAGGGGCAGGGCGAGCCGGTGGTATCGGCGCAGCACCCCGATTCGGTTGAGGGGGGAGACGACGATGTTCTTGTCGGCGAACTCCGGGAACGTGGTCGACGGGTTGTAGAGCGTCGTGTGGATCGGCGCGTCGGGGAACGCGCGGCTGATGGCCAGGACCACGCGTTCGGCCCCTCCGCGTTGCGTGAGGTAGTCATGTGCGATGGCGACGCGGGGGTGGCTCGCCTGGGTCGCCAACTGATGCGGCTGGGCGGGGCCCGGGCCGGCCGCGGACTCCTGGGGCACGGCATCGTTCGGTGGCGCGTCGGTCATCGTCAGGCTCCTCGGATCACGCGCGCAAGCGTGGCGGCGGGTTCTTCGTCGAGCGTGGGCCAGGGCGGGGTCGGTTCGCCGCCCCACTCGGCGAGGCCGTATCGGCGCCAGAAGTCGCGCACCCATGGGGGTGGATCGGTGGCCGAGACCCAGGCGGGCAGGCCCCGCATCGCGGCTTCGAGCGTGCCTGTCGAGAAGATGGAGACGACGGGCTGCGTGAGCTCGGTCAGGGCGGTGCTGGTCGACGCGAACTCGACGCCCCGCCGCCGCATGAAGGCGTGGAGGGCCCGCGAGACGGCGTCCTTCTCGTTCGGGTGCGGTCGGTAGAGCATCTCGCCCTGGGCGCACGCGTGGAGATAGGTCGTCAGCGTCTCACGCCGCGTCAGCTCCGTTCCGTGCAGCTGCCCGAGCATGACGGGTCGATCTGTCGTCATCCGTGGCCGACCTTCGTGGGAGGCTGCCCACAACATCTGAGATCCGACGACCTGGGCCGTGACGTCGGGGCGTCCGCGCGTCCAGTATTCGGCGTCACTGTCGCACCAGGCGAGCACATGCGCTCCGGCCTGTGCAGGTGGCGACCAGGGGGTGAGTAGACCGTGCTGGACGAGATGCACGGTGACGTCGCGTGCTTCCGCCCAGCGCACGGCACCCTTGCTCCAGTGGAGGTAGGCCCCGAGTGTGAGCACGGAGCCGATCGTGGCCGGCAGATCGGCGGGTCCGTCATAGGGCCGCGATTCCCACGCGCCGCCGAGGCCCTCGAGCGGATCGATGTCGAGGTCGCGTGGGGCGAGCACCGCCGTTCGAGCGAGATCCAGGTGGCGCAGCGGCTCGACGATCGCCACCCGGCAGCTCGGCGTCCCCTTGTCGATGACGACGAGGGTGGTGGCGGCGTTGCGCGGCAGCCACAGCCAGGCACGAGGCTCCGCCACCGGCCGGAACCGGCCCTTGGCGCGACGGACCGCCTCGACACCCCGCCGCCGGCGATCAGCCCACTGCTGCCATGCGGCCAGGTCGGGCATCAGACCCGGCACGGTCTTCGTCATCCTGCTCCCCCTCGTCGTCCGAACGGATCAGGGCCATTCTGGCGTACCTCACCCCCATGGCGTGCGTGGGCGATGCGAGAGGATGGCCACGTGAACGATTCGTCCGCACCTGACTCCCTGGCCACCCTGATCGCGGAACGCGACGTGCTGGTCCTGTCGCCGCACATGGACGATGCCATGCTCAGCGCCTCGTCGGTGGTGCTCGATCACCCGTGCGAGGTGTGGACGGTCTTCACGGGTGCGCCGCGCCCGCCACAGACGACGTCGTGGGACCTGAGTTGTGGGTTCTCGGACTCGGACGCGACTGTGCGTGCGCGCCGGATCGAGGATGACGCCGCATTCGCCGGCGTCACTGCGAGCAACCGGCGGCTCGGGTACCTCGAAGGCGCCTACGCCTCCCGCGAACAGCGTCGCCTGGAGCTCGTCGACATCGAGGGGGCCCTGCAGGCGTGGATGGATCAGCATCCGCACGGCCTCGTCGTCGCGCCGGTGTGCGCCGGCCGCCACATGCCGCCCGCCCCATGGACGAGCACGCTCGAACGTGGTCGCCGCCTGCTGAACGGGCTCAAGGGAAAGAGGCCCCTTGCCACAGCGTCGCATGAGGGCGTCCACGAGGACCTGGGCGACTCGACCGGCGTCAATCCCCCGCCCCGCGACGCGCAACCCGCCGCCGTCGCGGGCGCCTCCCATGCGGTCGCCCGCCTGGGCGCCGGCGGGAGGCGGATCCTGCGCAGCGGTGTGCAACGCGTCCTGCACGCGGAGTATCTCCACCGGCGGGCGAAGGCGATGGATGGCGGGCTGGCCGCCAACCCCGACCATGTCGTCCTGCGTGATCTCGCGCTCGACGTCGCAGTCCGCCATCCCGGGGTACGCATCGCGTTCTACGAGGACTTCCCCTATCTCTGGCATGCCCGTGGTGATGACGAGATGGCGCGGCTGCGACACGGCCGCGGCTTCGAGGCGGACCGGGTGGTGATGCCCGTCGACGTGTTCCGCAAGCACGAGCGCCTGGCGTGCTATGTCTCTCAGCTCCCCGTCCTCGACACAGACGGTCGCCTGCTGGACCCGAACGAGCTTCCGACCGAGGAGATCTACTGGCTCGTCGGCGCGTCCGACAGCCCGAGTCCTCGGTCCTGACCGACGGGACGGCCGACGATTCGGTACTCGACGAAACCGACGAACTGGCCGAGACGAAGCCCGGCGCGGCTCGCGAGCCCCCGGCGTCCGGACGCGGAGCGGTCGCGGATCGCGGTCGTGACGAGTGCTCCGGGCAACCGCAGGAGATCTCTCCACCACTCGGGGTCGTGCAGGTGAGGAGAGACCGACCACAGGTCGTGTCCTGCGCACAGCCGCATGTGCATCCGCCCCCCGTCGAAGGAGCGTCGGAAGGCCCCGGTGGCGTTGGCGCGGGGCCGCTCCGCCAAGGTCATGTCCGGCACCCGCAGGAGCGTGAAACCCTGGGCCAGAACACGCAGCCCGAGATCGTTGTCCTCCGCGCCCGGCACATACCCCTGGTCGAAGCCGCCGACCTCCATGAACGCCGCGCGTTCGACGGCGGAGGCTCCTCCCATGAAGACCGGGTAGGCGTCACGGACGACGTCCCGCGGTCCGGGCGTCGCGCTGAGGCGCGACAGCTCTTTCCATACGGCTGGGCGGCCCGAGATAAAGGATCTCCCATTCACGGTGTGCACTCCCCCGGTGACGAAGGGCGCCGCCTCCAGCGCACTCGCGGCGGCCTGGACGAATCGGGGCCCCGCGCAGTCGTCCGCATCACAGAAGATGATGCGGTCGGCGGCCGAGCGACTCACTCCGACGTTGCGGGCGTAGGCCACACCCTGGTGTTCGCTCGCGCGCACCACACGGATGTCGAGCACGTCCGACCAGCCGCTCACCACCGCATCGGGAGCTTCGGGCGAATTGTTGTCCACGACGAGCACCTCGAAGGCCGGCGCTCCTTCTTGATGGGCGAGGGCCTCGAGCTGAAGCCCCAGCGTGTCGTTCGCGTCGTAGCACGCGATCACCACACTGACCTGCGCCGTCATCAGACCCCACCCCACTCAGTACGCCCCGCCTCGGACGCCCTGCGGCGTCGGCCGTCGGTCCAGGATAGCCAGGCACGACGCGCGGGCTGTGCTCTCGCCTAGGCTGGGCTCATGGCGAACCCCACTCCGGCCATCATCCCCGCACGCGGCGGGTCGAAGGGCATCCCCCGCAAGAACCTGAAGCTGCTCGAGGGAAAACCTCTCATCGTGTGGTCGATCGAACAGGTGCTTGCGACCCGGGGGCTCACGCCGTATGTCTCGACCGAGGACGAGGAGATCGCCGATGTGGCCCGCGGCGCCGGCGCGCAGGTCATCGAACGCCCCGAGGAGCTGGCGGGCGACGCGACGGCGTCGGAACCGGTCATCGAGCATGCCATCGGGGTGATCACCGCCGAGGCGGGTCGACCGGATCAGGTGATGTTCCTGCAGGCCACCTCACCCCTGCGCCTGCCGGGCACGCTGTCTCGCTGTCTCGACGAGTTCGCCGTGACGGGTGCCGACTCGATGGTCGGGGTCGTGCCCGCCGAGATCTTCATGTGGCGGCGTGTGCCGCACGTCGAGGCGTTGTATCCCGTCGACGCGCGACCACGCCGCCAGGACCTGAGGCCAGAGCAGCTGCGCTATCGCGAGACGGGATCGCTCTACCTGACGCGCACGGAGATCTACGAGCGGCACCACAATCGTCTCGGCGGCTCGATCGAGTTGTTCGTCATGGATCCGCTCGAGGGCATCGACATCGACGCGGAGCACGACTTCACGCTGGCCGAGAGCCTCTGGCGACGGATGAGCTCGCGCGACACGTGACAGCGCGCAACGTTTGAGGGCGCGAACGGTGACGATCACCCCCGCGACGCCCGGCGGGCGAAGGCGGCACGGTTATGATGGGAGACATCGAGCTGGCCGCCACGGTCCGCCCAGATCCGCGCGGGGGTCCGCGGATCTTCTTGTCACGGCCCGCCACAGCGGCCGCGGTGCCGAACGAGCACAGGAGCTTCATGACGACGACCATCGCCCGGGAGATCGCTCCCTACGTGGTGTTCAGCGACGACACGATCCTCGCAGCGCTCAACAAGATCAGTGACAACAAGACCGGCATCGTCTTCTGCGTCGACGCACACGGCATCCTGCAGGGCGCACTGTCCGACGGCGATTTCCGCCGGTGGGTGACGGCGCACCCGAGCGCCGACCTGAACGCCACCGTCATGGCTGCGGCTCACACGTCGCCGGTGAAACTCGCGCACGGCACCGAGACGCAGACGATCTCGCAGGCGTTCCGCGACGGCGTGCGCGTCATCCCACTCGTCGACGAGCACGGCCACGTGCGTGCGGTTGCGCGCAACGCGCTCGGCAGCGAGATCCGCATTGGGCGCCACGCGATCGGTGAGGGCAACCGCTGCCTCGTCATCGCCGAGATCGGCAACAACCACCAGGGGGACATGGAGCTCGCGAAGCAGCTCGTCGACCTCGCCAAGAAGTCCGGTGCGGACGCCGTCAAGTTCCAGCTGCGCGATCTGACGGGCCTGTACCGTCAGGGCGACTTCGCCTCCAGCGCCGGCGAGGATCTCGGCGCGCAGTACACGATGAACCTGCTCGCCAAGTACTCCTTCACGAACGAGCAGATGATCGAGATCCTCGACTACTGCAAGAGCGTCGACATCGACGCGTTCTGCACGCCGTGGGACGAAGCGTCGCTCAGGGTCCTCGCCGACTACGGGGTGCCCGCGCTCAAGATCGCGAGCGCCGACATGACGAACCACGACCTCCTGCGCGCCTGCGCGGCCGAGCACCTGCCGATGCTCGTCTCGACGGGCATGTCGACGGAGGACGAGATCGTCGCGAGTGTCGAGGTGATGCGGCAGGCGGGCGCCGAGTTCGTGCTGCTGCAGGTGCAGTCGACGTATCCGGCGCCGTTCAAGGACATCAATCTTCGGTACATGGATCGGCTCGCCGAGATCGGTCAGTGCCCGGTCGGCTACTCGGGGCACGAACGCGGCCATCACGTGCCGATCGCCGCGGTGGCGCGTGGGGCGCACGTCGTCGAGAAGCACTTCACGATCGACAAGACCCTCGAGGGCAACGACCACCAGGTCTCGCTGCTGCCCGAGGAGTTCGCCGAGATGGTGACGAAGATCCGCGAGGTCGAGTCGGCGCTCGGCAACGGCGAGTCGCGCGCCGTCTCCACCGGCGAGTTGATGAACCGCGCCAACCTCGCGAAATCGCTCGTCGCGACGCGTGACATCGCGGTCGGCGAGAAGCTGACGCGCGCGGACGTGGCGATCAAGTCGCCGGGCCGGGGGCTGCAGCCGAACCGGCTCGGGGCGCTCGTCGGGCGCACGATGCGTCGCACCATCGAGTCGGGCGATTTCTTCTACGCCACCGACCTGACGGACGCCGTGGCGCACGGGCGCGCGTACGAGTTCAACCGCCCGTGGGGTCTGCCGGTGCGCTACCACGACGCGCGCAAGCTGCTCGGCGCCGGCGAGACGCTGACCAACCCCGACTTCCTCGAGTTCCACCTGTCCTACAAGGACGTGGAGATGTCGATGGAGCAGATCGACGCAGCGTTCGGCAGCAAGAAGTTCGACGGCATGTTCCACACCGTCCACTGCCCCGACCTGTACGCCGGTGACTTCATCATCAACCTCGCGAGCGACGACGAGGCGACGTGGGAGCGTTCGATCCACGAGGTGCAGAAGGTCGTCGAGATCACGCGCGATCTCGGTCGCTGGTTCGACGGCAACGGCGAACCCCCGATCGTCATCTGCACGATGGGCGGCTTCACGATGGACGCCTTCGACACGCCCGCACAGCGCACCGTCAAGTACGAGCGCATCGCAAAGGCTCTCGAACGCGTCGACGACACCGACGTGCGCCTGACCGCGCAGACCCTGCCGCCGTACCCGTGGCTCATGGGCGGCCAGCAGCACCACAACCTGTTCATGGACGTCGACGACACGGTGTGGTTCTGCGAGCAGTTCGGCCGCCGCCTGACGTTCGACCTGTCGCACTCGAAGCTCGCGGCGAACTTCACGAAGAAGCCGTTCAGCGAGTACGTCGAGAAGCTCGCGCCGCTCAGCGATCACCTGCACGTCGTCGACGCCGAGGGTGTCGACGGCGAGGGCCCGCAGATCGGCGACGGCGAGATCGACTGGCCCGCCACGGCAGCGCAGTTGGACCGTCTCGCCCCCGGCGTCCCGTTCATCCCGGAGATCTGGCAGGGCCACGTCAACAATGGCGAGGGCTTCTGGACCGCCCTGGATCGGTTGGAGGCCTGGCTGTGAACACCCCTGCCCCCGTCGCCCTGTGGGTCTCCCCCGTCTCCAATCTTGCAGGCGTGGCGCGACACATCCTGGATGTCGCGCGCCACGGTCTGCCCGGATGGCGACTCGTCGTCGCGGCACCCGAAGGCCCCCTGCTGGATGAGCTCCGTGGCCTCGACATCCCCGTTCACACCCTCGATGTCGACCAACCCGTCCACAGGGCTGTGGCGGATCTGCGCGGAATCATCAAGCGGTTGGACCCGCACATCGTGCACTCGCACCTCGCGAAAGCGGACTTCCTCGCCACGATGGCGGCTGTCGGTCTTCCTGTCACCCTCGTCTCCACCGAACATCACATCCCCGAGGACCCGAGAGTCTTCCACTCGAGCAAGGCGAAGGCGTGGTCGCGGCAGTCCGCGCACCACGCCCGGACGCGTCGCGTCGCGCGGCTCATCGCCGTCAGTGAGTCCACGAAGCGCGACATGGAGAGGTACTGGCGTCCGGGCGCGCCGATCACCGTCATCAAGAACGGTGTGGATCGGACGACGGCGCCTCCTCGCTCCCCCGGGTTGCGGTTGCTCTCCCTGGCCCGACTCGATGCTGAGAAGAACATCGATGCAACGCTGCGCATCTTCCGTCAGGTGCGCGCCCAGCAGCCAGGGGCCACGCTGACGATCGCGGGCACGGGCCCTGAGGCCGATCGGCTACGTGCCGTGGCGCGTGAGCTCGGAGTCGACGACGCCGCCAATTTCGCTGGGTTCGTCGATGCTCGCGAAGCGCTCGCGTCGCACGACGTTCTCGTCCAGCCGTCGAGGGCCGACAATCTCTCGTACACCCTGCTTGACGCGGTGAACTCCGGTCTCGGTGTGGTGGCCAGCGACATCGGGGGCAACCCAGAGATCCTGCCACCTCGATGCCTCGCACCCTTGAGCGACGAGTCGGCCATGGCGGATGCTGTGATCGAGCAGGGTCTCGACGTGTCGAAGCGCCCGCACCTACCCGATGACATCCCGACCGTGAGCGAGATGGTCGACGCCGTCCTCGACGTGTATGCAGAACTAGGACTCGCCCCCGCTGATCTCGGCCGTGAGCTGGCCACGCCGGTGCGCGCTGCCAAGCCGGCGGTGAGCGTCGTCACCGCGTACTACAAGAATCACGCCACGCTCGGCGAGCAGCTCGACGCCCTCGTCGCGCAGGTGGACGCGCCGCCCTTCGAGGTCGTCGTCGCCGACAACGAAGGCTCTGCGAGGCTGGCGCGCATCGTGGAACGCTACCGCGGAGCGCTCGACATCCGCGTGGTGCCGGCCAATGACGTTCAGGGCCAGTGCCACGCTCGGAACGTCGGAGTGACAGCGGCCCGCGCGGAAGTCATCGCGATGTCCGATGCGGACGACGTCGTGGGCGAGCGGTGGGTGGCGACGCTGCATCGGGTGGTGTCTCAGACCGACGTCCTCGCCACCGGCATGATGCGTCTCGACGTCATCAATTCGGAGTTCGTCTGCCGCGCCAAGGCGGTCGCCGATGGACTCGACCAGGTGCCGCACCCGTACGAGCAAGGGCCGTTCTCCTATCTGGGCTACGAGGTGTTCGTCTTCGGCTCCAACATCGGAATCCGCCGGAGCACGTACCTGGAGGTTGGTGGCATGAACGAGGCCATGCTGGGCGGCAGCGAAGACGTCGATTTCTCCTGGCGGCTGTTGGAGTCGGGCCGCACGATCGTCGTGGACCCCGGTGCCACGGTTCACTACCGGCTTCGCGCCGGCACCTATGACGCGATGACGCAGGGGTATCGCTACAGCCGCGCCCAACTGGGTCTGTGGCGCCGCAGTCAGCTGCTGGGCCGCCCGGTACGCGGTATGTCGTTCCGTTGGGCTGTCACGGAGACGGCGAAGCTTCCGTTGTCCTGGGCCAAGGCGCGTGGACTCAGTGCCGAAGAGCGCTTCGCTCTTGCGGGCCGCACAGGGTGGATCACCGGCAATCTGGCCGGGCAGATCGCTGTTCGCGGTCCGTGGTACCGGCCGCCGGAGGAACCATGCCCCATCTGAATCTCTGCGCCAACCAAGGATCAGTCGGCGGTGGGGAGGTCATGCTTTTCGCGATCGCCCAGGCGGCCCGAAGCCTGGGTCACGAGGCCACGGTCATCGCGCCAGAGCAGCCTGGTGAGGTCGCCCGTGAGGCCGCTGCTCTGGGATTCAGCACCGTAGCCCTCCCCGGGGACTCGACAGCCGGGTACCTGCGTCATCTCCGACGGTGGGATGCCCGTGAGCGCAATGGCATCCTGTGGTGCAACGGGCTGCGGCCCGCCGTGGCCACGGCCGGTCACAGACGCCGCATCGTCCATCTTCACCAGGAGCCCCACGGAGTCCAACACATCCTGATGTCGATCGCCCGAACCGGGTCCATGGCGACTCTGGTCCCCTCGGAGTTCATGGCCCGAAGGATTCCTCGCACCCGGGTGTTGGAGAATTGGGTGGAGGAACCGTCCGGCACCAAGGACGGTTCAATCCAACGAGATCCGCAGTCCCCGGTCATCGGTTACCTCGGGCGCCTCTCGA
Source organism: Dermacoccus sp. UBA1591 (assembly GCF_002322065.1). NCBI lineage: Bacteria > Bacillati > Actinomycetota > Actinomycetes > Micrococcales > Dermacoccaceae > Dermacoccus > Dermacoccus sp. UBA1591. The sequence goes on from NZ_DCNR01000121.1 coordinate 16,286, forward strand.
GCGACAAAGGCGTGCCGATCCTCTGCGAGGCAGTCGCGACGCTTCGCGAGCGAGATCTCAACCCGACGCTCCTGCTGGCGGGCGAATCGCGGTTCGTGAGTGAAGCCGACGCGACACGCGTCGACGCGGCCATCGCCACGCTGGGCGCGACGGCCGTCCGAAAGGGGTGGATGGACCGCGCCGAGTTCTTCGACTCTGTTGATCTGGCCGTCTTCCCCTCGGTCTGGGACGAGCCCTTCGGGCTCGTTGCGGCCGAAGCCATGGCCGCGCGCTGCCCGTTCGTCGTGAGCGATGCCGGGGCGCTGCCGGAGGTTGCGGGGCCGGGCTATCCGTTTGTCGCAGCCCGCGGCGATGCCGCCTCCCTCGCCGCCGTCATCGAAGACGCTCTGAGCGAACCCGCTGCGGATGTCGTGAATCACTCATACAGGCGATGGGCAGGCCACTATTCCCCTTGGACGGGCGCCTACCGGCTCAAGTCTCTGCTCGACGACCTCATCAAGGACACCCCAACCTCATGAAAGCAACTCTCGTCATTCCGTCGCGCGGAGGCGCAAGGCGCCTGCCCGTACTCCTCGAGGCCCTCAGCAAGCAGAGTTACGCCGATTGGGAGGCTGTCGTTGTTATCGACGGGGATATCGACGATTCGGCCTCTGTCGTGGCGCAGTACCATTACTTACCGGTGCGGACCATCGTCTTCCCGAAAAACCGGGGGCGAGTTGCTGCCCTCAACGCCGGCTTCGACGCATCCCTCGGGGACGTGCTCATTCGTTGTGACGATGACCTCGAACCGGCGCCAGACTTTGTCGAGAAGCATATTGCGGCGCACCAAGGCGAGCCATGCGGGGTGGTGGGCTTGTACAAGAATATTCTAGACGACACCCCCTATGCAGAAGTGTATGGTCATGATGCCGACGAGCGATTTCGTCGTGAAGCCTACGCCACCCCGGCCGAACAGCGTTGGCGCTATTGGGCGGGAAACTGCTCCATGACACGCCACACATGGCGCGAAGTCGGGCCGTACGATCCACGCTTCCGCGCCTACGGATGGGAAGACGTTGACTACGGATTCCGCATCGTAGAAGCCGGATACCCGGTTGTCCTCGAGCCTTCACTCGAAACAGCGCACTACGCGGCTGCTGTCTCGACAAGCTCTCGCGCGCGCCGCGCCTTCCTATCGGGACAAGCTCGCTTCCTCTTTGACTCAATTCACTCAGGCGAGGTTCCCCACTCTGGCCCACCGCGCCCGAAGAACACGTCTCCTTGGAACATCGCAACGAACCTGGTCGCACTATGCACGACCTACTCAAGCGCCAGATCCACGGGCCATGCCATTGATTTCGTTCTGCCTAGGCTGCCATCCCAGGTGGGGTCGAAACTAGTCGCACTACTCGTAGAGGCGTCAGCTGTAGCAGGCTACTCCCGCCCGCACGGGGCGAAGAATGACGTATAACTCCGTCTCACACATTTGCTTCGTCGTCCCCCGCCATCCCGAGGTCAGCGGGGGGTCGACCTTCGTGCGCAATCTCGCTGCGGCCTTCAGAAATCATGGGCTCAGCGTTCGCGTCCTATCGGTGTACCCGGGCCACCCGCTCGGCGGTGACAGCTTCTCTCCTGCTGCGGATGAGACTGACACGATTTTCGTACGCGAGGAACTGCACCGACGGCCAGTTTCGGAGGGGCGTCCCCCTTGGCGCGCTGCCCCTCTTGCCCTGTTCAAGCGATGGGACCGGTGGCGCCAGCTCTCTGCTCTGCGACGCACCATGGCCACGTTGCCCGCCAACAGCGTTGTCATCTTCACCCACGTCCTCGGCAAGATGATGGTCGATGAGTCCGGTTTTCAGCGGTCCCCGACCGGCCCACTGTTCGTCGGGCAGCACCATTCGTCGTTCGCGAGTCTTGAGGACGAACCGTGGCTCCGGGAGGCTCTTCCGAAACACTTCGCTGACTGTGATGCCTTCGTCGCGCTCTCCGATGAGGACGCGGCCTTCTTCGGCTCGCTGCTCGACGTGCCGTGCGTCGCAATCCCCAACCCGGCACCAGAGGGCCGCACTCTCTCCACGCAATCGACGAAGAGAGCGGTGGCATTGGCACGCTTCTCGCACGAGAAGCAGATCCCTCTCATGGTGCGTCTCTTCGCCGCGGCGATCACCGTGCCCGAGGCGGATGGGTGGTCGTTGGCCATCTACGGCGACGGGGTCGAGCGCCCCCAGGTTGCCGACGAGATCGAGCACTCTGGCATGCATACGCGGATCGAGTTGGCCGGTGTCGTCGACGATTCAGCCACCGCGCTGTCAGACGCGTCGTTGAATCTCCTGACGTCAAGCCTCGAAGGCTTCGGCATGACGATCTTGGAGGCGGCGTGCTCAGGGATCCCTTCGATCGCGTTCGATTGCTCTGAGGGTGTGCGGTCGCAGCTGGAGGACGGGGCTGGGTACCTCGTTCCTGCCAGCGACGAAACTGCCTACGTCGAGGCGCTCAGAGCCGCCATGACCAACGATGAAGAACGGGCTCGCCGGGCTGACCGCGCGCTGACTCGCTCCCGGTCGTACGATGCGTCGACCATCGCAGCACGCTGGCTCGCACTATTCGACACCCTATTTCCCATGGACCCACCAGCCCCCTCTGAAGAGTCCTCCACGGCGCAGGCCCGTCCCGAATCAACGCACCCGTGCGCGTCCCCCGGTGTTCCCTCGCCCCGTCGCGAAGCCTGAGCGGGGCGGTGTCACAGTTTCCGGTCCTTGATGGGCGTCAGCCTCACAGCGTCGTCGACAAGCAAATTTCCCACCCCGGGAGGTCATTCATCGATCGCTGCCATGATCCGACGAGCAACAGCCGCGCGTGTGAATTCACTCGCCCTATGCCTGGCCGCACCACTCCGCTCACGAGCCGATTCGGGGTCTGCTGCTGTCTTCATCGCGGCCACCAGCGCCGCATGGTCGTCACGGTCAACCGTGATGCCCGTGTCTCCCAGAAGCCATCCGGGCCCTCCCACGGCAGGGCCGATGCTGGGAACCCCTGCCTGCATGGCTTCGACGAAGATGATGCCTGCTGGTTCACAGTCAGCCAGTGCGATACAACAGGTGGCGCGGCGCCACAAGTCCTCCATGTCGGCGCGGTCGCCTGGATCCCGAAGGTCCTTCCAGCCGTGGCAGATCACCCCTGGAAACTCGACCTGCGGATGCTGACCTACCAGGTGCAACTCTGCCTCGGGAAACTCTCGACGGACGTCCGAGAAAGCCTTCGCCACCTGAGGACCTCCCTTTCCGATCCACTCCCTGGCCGGAAAGAGGAATCTCGGGGGAGACCATTGTTTGTGGTGCGACGGCTCGACCTCGAAATTGGCGCTGATACCCACCGCGCGAGCCTTCTCGGAAGGGCAATGACAGTCGTTCACTGCAGAATCGGCCGCCCACCCCGTCGAGAACAGTGCGGCATGATTCGCCGCGTACGATTCAACCTGATGACGGCTGCGCGCGACTGTCGTGCGCTGGGGAACGGTCCCCCAGAAACGGGACGGCCACTGGAGCGCCTGTGGAATGGTCATGTCTTCGTAGGAGGCCGTGCGGGGGTGTCGGACGCTGTAACCGGTGCCCATCTGCAGGACGCCGTCGACTGGGCCTACGGTCCGTAGACGCCGCGCCGCCGTCCAGCTGACGAGCCGCAGATGCGTCATCGACTGCGTGGATCCGGCCAGGGCACGCCGCATGGCTGTTCGCCTCCCCCGCTTCGCGAGTCCAGGAACCCCCCAGGCCAGCTGTACCGCCCGTCTGACGAAGCGCCAGCCGACCGGGGAGCAGTCCACGGTGATCACATCGACGCCGGCCTCTTCAAGCCCCTGCACGAGGTTGCTGGGCGTGCCCGACCACAATCCTGGGTCACGAGGATCTCCGATCGCCAGCACAGCCACCCGTCGCACGCCGTGAGCGGCCGCGACACGGCGCTGCATAGCGGGTGCATGACCTCGTGAGATCACGGCAGAGAGCGGGGTCTGGACGAGTCGCCGGCACCTGTCTCGGGTCTCACGGACCAAACGGGCCAAGGCGCGAACCGCCCCTGGCTCACGCGTTACTCCTACGCGGGCGAGAGCGAGACGAACGCCTAGGCCAAGCGCAGGACGCTCTTGCGTGGCAGCGCGCAGCGCCTCGACAACCAGGTCACGGTATTCCCCTGTTCGCCACAGCCGGATGGCCAGGGGCGGCATGGCGGTCCGAATATAGGCATCCCCCTCATCCGAGACCCCCACCTGTTTGAGCAGTATCCCGACGCGAGCGGCGAGAAACCCCGCGTCATCGTCTCGGAAACGAGTGGTCCCGAGCGACGTCGATACCTCACGGAAATCCACGAGCGGTTCATCGACACAGATGATGCGCCCATGAGCCGCAAGACGTAGCCACAGGTCATAGTCCTCGAAGAACCATCGCTCGTCGTATCCCCCTACGGTCCGAACGGCCTCGGTCGCTACCAGGACCGAGGCTGCGGGTAACCAGCACTGATGCAGCAGACGCGTGTGGATGTTGCCTTCGAGTGCCCCTGGGCCCGAGGGCCACTCGTGCAGCGTGCGGTAGTCCGGCTGCAGCACCTGGCCTTCCTCGTCGATCCGCCGGGCGTTCGAATAGACAGCAACGGCACGGTGCCCATCCCCCACCCAGCGATCTATGAGCGACTCCAACCGTTCAGGAATCATCCGATCATCTGCCGAGACGTACGTGTAGAACGGTGTGGTGATCGTCTCCAGCGCTTCATTCAGACCACGGCACAACCCCATGTTCTGAGGGTGCACGACAAGCTCATATCCGGCCTCTGGATGGCGGGAGAGCCAGGATACAATCCGCGCCACAGAACTGTCGCCGGATGCATCGTCGATGATGAGCACGCGCTCCGGCGCACGCGTCTGGACGAGGATCGAATCGAGCAATTCTTCTACGAACCGCTCGTGATTATAGCACACGACGACGACCGTGACTCCGAGGTTGTCAGCCATTCGCTTCATCCCTCCTCGAGTCGACCGAGACGCACCAAGCGTGCGAACGCGGGGCTCTGGGTTTGTAGTTTCGCAAAGGTGCCGGACCCGACTACGCGGCCATCCTCCAGGTAGATCACACAATCGGCATGCTTGACGGTCGAAAGCCGGTGGGCCACGAGAATCACCGTGATGCTTCCGTGTAGGCCACGAATGACTGCGCTGATCTTGTCCTCTGTCTCGTTGTCCAGAGCTGACGTGGCCTCGTCGAGAACGAGGACCTGCGGGCGACGATACAGTGCCCGCGCGATACCGACGCGTTGCTTCTGCCCACCCGACAATTGGGTTCCTCGAAAGCCGACGATCGCGTCGATACCCCCCGGCAGGGAATCAACAAGCTCACCGAGTTGTGCCAGGCGAAGGGCCGCTTCAACAGCCCTACGGTCGGCAGACTCTTCGTCGGCTCCGAACGCCACGTTCTCCCACAACGTCGCGGCCAGCAGGTAGACGTCCTGCGGAACGTAAGCGACCTTGTCAAGCCATTGTGCATGATCAGCGACGATGTCGAGCCCATCGAACGACACCTGGCCATAGGTAGGTTGGATTAGCCCGAGGACAATGTCGATGAGGGTTGTCTTGCCGGAGCCGGACAAGCCGCAAACAGCAAGTGACGATCCCTCGGGAACCACGAATGACACGCCCTGCAACACGTCGTCGACCCCATCCGGGTAACGGAACCGCACGTCGTCGACGACGAGGTCGCCGGATCCCATCGCAGTCGCCGCGTGGCCCAGGTGCGGGTCCTTCTGGGCTCGTCCAGCTCGGGCGGCCCCCTTGCGGGGGGCTTCGCTCAGTCCCCGCAAAGCTTTCGTCGTGACATGGAGGCCCTCGATGCCGAATCGGATGTTTCCCAGCGTGGCGGTGAGCGCTGTCAACGACGGCAGCAACTTCACGGCGGCCGCGACGAAGAGGGTGATGGTGGGCATTGTGTTGTCCGCCCCGCCGCTCAGCGCGCTCGAACACAGCAGAACCGCGATCCCGAGAATCGTGACGAATTCGAGGACATACTTGGGAGCCTGGGCATAGAAGTTGGCGTCCCGAGACGCGGCGGCATTACGTGTGGCCGCATCACTGTACGTCACGAGAAAGTGCTGCTCAGCCTTGTGCATTCGCACTTCGCGGGCCCCATAGATCGCTTCGAGCAACGCATGGCTCATCTGCCCCGCGGCCTCTTGCGCAGCGATACCCGCCCTTCGATTCCTCGGCGCCAAGAATCGCTGGACCAGCGCGACCGCCACGAGGGAGTACACGATGACGCCCAGGGTCGCGCCAGGGGCCACGGCGAAGAGGAAACCGGCAATGAGACTGATTGACAGGAGCTGCCCGAACACCCCGAGCACGCCTCCCAGAACGTTGGCGTGGGCGGCCTGCACCGCGGCACCCACCGTACGGACGACCGCGCCGACATCCCGTCGTCGTTGCACGAGATAGCTGTCGCTCAAGTAGCTGTGCAGCAGCCTGGTCGCTGTCAGGACTTGGAGACGGGCCACGAAGTCGAAGGACCAGCGCGCGACCGCGAGGGCAAAGATGCTCTTTGTCAAGAAAGCCAGCACCATGGCGACGCAAAGCATCACGGCGAAAGGGCCACGCTCAGGCGTGCCCGCAAGGCGATGGATGACCCCGAGGTAACCGGCCTCGAGGCTCGCCCCGGAAAGCACCTGCATGACGGGCAGGACGACTGCCAAGCCGGCGAGATCGAGCAATGAGACCACGAACTGCAGTGCAGCGTACAAGCCGAGCTGTGCGCGGGTGCCGCGTGGAAAGCTGGAGACTAGGTAGCGCAACTCGCGCACCCAGGAGGTCTCCGGTTCAACAGAAGTAGTCATGAACGAGGACTCCCGGTTTCGACGAGGGTCATGAGGCGTGTCGCGAACGCTGTCTCGGAGAATTCTGCCGCTCGTTGCTGCGCAGCTCGACGCCAGCTGGCCAAGTCTGTCGGATCGGCGCGGGCGAGATTGCGTGTAGCCAGCCGCAACTCCTCCAGGCTCATCCATCGCACCGTTCCTGGCACGTCTGCGACGATCTCTGCCGGGCCCGCGGTGTCATACACCATGGCGATGACTCCCGCGGACATCGCTTCCACGGTCGTGATGCCGAAATGCTCTTGTGATTGCGGAGCAGTGACGTGTGACTCTCCGAAGCCCTGCGCGTGCCAGTACACCGATGACTTGCGATAAAGCGTGTGCAATTCTTCAAGAGAGGCATTGGGATGAAACGCGACGGGCAGACCAACGGACATCTCACGCAGCCTGGCCAGCTCTGCCTCTGAACTGACACTTCCTGCCAGGTGCAATTGCCAGCCTTCTGCGTGCAGGTCCGCCATCGCGCGGAAGGCCACGATGAGGGCTTCCTGGTTCTTGTACGGGTGACCCGGCTGCCGCTCCTGAAATCTTCCGACTGCGAGGATCGAAGGCTGCCGCCAAACCCGTCCTGCCCCGACGCCGCAACAGGGCGGGTAGAGGACGTAGGGGTCGACACCCCAACGCTGTCGCGCGTGAGAGGCGGTGAACCGTGAGTTGGCAAGGAATGACGTGTAGGTGGCTCGAAAGTCGCTCCCCCGATTCTGCAGGCGGCGCGCGTACTGCGTCCAGGAGACGTAACGTGCACGAAGACCCGTGAGTCCGGGCGTCGTCAACTGGTGCGGGAAGTGGATGTAATACAGACTGCGCTCGGCGAGTCCCGGCAGAGTCGCGCCGTACATGCACGTGAGAAAGACGTCCGGCTGCATCGAGCGCACGATGCGGGCCCAGACTAACTCTTCGATCACCGTTCGCAGCGCCTCGAAGCGTCCCATCCTCCCGACGCTGGGAAGTTCCTCGTACGCAACGCCGTCGAGGTCGATCCCGAAGTAATCGGCGTAAGCCCCGAGGTCATCAACCTGGCCGGGAGCCACGATCACCGTGTCGTAACCGGCTGCCTTGAGCGTTTCAGCTGCGACGAGCGCTACGCGCTCGGCGCCGCCGCGCGCGGCAAGCATCGGGGCGAGGACGACCGCTCGGCCCCTGTCACTCACGACCACGCCTCCAATAGAGCGTCCGCGCGGTGCGTGAAGGTGTGTTGGGCGAGAGTACGTCGACGTGCCCTCTCGCGCAGCATCATGAAGTCCTGCGGACGCGCCACCGCGTGTCGGCACAGGTCCACGAGCTCCTCGTGGCCGTCGTACACGAGGATCTCTTCGCCTGGATCGTAGAAATCCGCCACGTCGGCACGATCAATGATCTGCACCGCACCCACCCCGGCGGCCTCGAACGTTCTCATCGTGAAGCCGTCCTGATCCCCGTGGATGTTCAAGGTGGCCCTGCCGTTCCGCATGATGGCGTGCGCGGACGGGCCGGCCACGTCGCGTCTGGCCGGGATGCCGAGTGAGCGCACACGCCACGTGCGCGCGCGGTCGAACACGTGATCCGACCAGCCCCGCCCCCAGGCCTGAACGGGGACACCTGCAGAGACAAGCGCCGCGAGCGCATGCTCTCTCTTGGGCAAGGGCGCACCGACGAAACTCACGAGCCCGGCGCCCGCAGTTGTGTTGTCGATGACGCTCGATGCATCGAAACCCAAAGGCACCTGCGCGATACGATGACCAGCCGCCCGGAGCGTTGCAGCGTCCTGGGCGCTGTACGTCGCCAACTGGGCATACCGCCCGACGAGGTCCGCGTCAAAATTGGTACGGCGGATCTCGTCATACATCCACACTCCGACGAGCCGGTCGTTCTCGGCGGCGAGGGCCCAGAACTCTTCTGTCAGAACATCCCCGCGAATGACGAGGACGAAGTCTGGAGACACTTCGCGAACCCGGGCCATGGCGCGGCGCGAGACCGTGGCGCCGGACAGATGCCCTCCGTCACCTCGAAGTTTGCCGGCTAGTTCGTGTGCGGTCTTGTTCCAGAGCTTCTCAGCGGGCGACGCGGCGACGTCGTAGCAATGGGTGAGCACCTCGTACCCCAACTCACCGAACGCCCGCCCGATGGCTGCGTAATAGCCGTGGAATGAAGGAGAGATGATGAGCAGTGACCGCGAGCGCGTCACGCTTCACCTCCCATCACGCGCGCAGGAACGCCGCCCACGACGGCGCCCGGCGCCACATCCTTGACGACGACGGCGCCGGCTGCAACAGTCGCCCCTCTGCCGATGGCTACTCCTCCGAGCACCACGGCGTTCTGGCCGATGAAGACGTCGTCCTCGATGAGGACGGGCCCGGTGCCGCGGACCTCATGCCGTGAGCCTCCTCGGGCATGGTCGGTCGACGTCACCATGACGTTGTCCGCGAAGACACAACCGCGACCGATGCTCACCGGGTCGATCGAGTGCAGGTGTACGCGATGGCCGATGTAGGTGTCCGCACCGATGGCAAGGTGCCCCGCGGGGCCTTCCGCCGCCAGCCAAGCGCCGTCTCGAATGATGACCCGATCCGCGACGCTGATCCTGTCGGTCCCCTGGATCATGAGAGGCGAAACCAGCACGCTGCCCGACCCGAAGTGCGCGAAGGCCCGTCGATACAAAGGGGTCAGGAGTTGGGCCCGCCGATAGCGAACACCTGGGGTCTTCTCGATCAATGTTCGTGTCATCTTCACGCCTGGACCTCCGATCGCGAGGCGCCGACCGGAGCGCCGCGATGCAGCGGCGCCGCGCTGGATGCGCGTGGCGGGGCCATCTCGGCGGCCCGCCACGCAAGATTCGACGCGGCGGCGGGTTTGCCGAGACGGTAAGCGATGCAGATTCCGAGCACGATGAAGGCACCCACCGTCATGAACACCTCTCCCAGTTTCCACGCGCAGACGAGCACGACGATGACCGTCGCCTCTGCTGTGAGCATCTCCCATGAGACATGCAGTCGTCGATCGAGCAATCCCAGGCCGAGGAGGACGAAGGCCAGAACGGTTGACCAGAGAAAAACATGACCGCCCTCGACGAAAGCCTGCAGATACGAATCATGGAACCATTGCCGTCGATCACCGATCACCACGAACCCCTGATTGAGACCGAGGCCCGTCCACGGCGTCAGGGATGCTTTGATTTCCATCGCCTGATCGATCTGCGCCCTGTACCAATCGGTGCCTGTTCGGTCACCGAACGCGGAACTGGAGGCATAGTTGTTGATCGAGAAGACGAGAACCGCATACCCGATCGCCGCGAGGGCGATTCGATAGGCCACACCGATCCGGTTGCGGAGCAGGACCCACAGGGCGGCCAGCACGATACCTCCGAGCGCGGTTCGCGATCCGGTGAGAAAGACGAACCACGTCGAGAGGAGGAACCACGGTATGCGCCAACGCGGGGACAGAACCGCAAGCCCGAGGATCCCCCATATCGCGTAGTACATCCCTGCAACGTTCTTGTCCCCATAGAAACCGGTCAGATATGGCGGGTAATTATTCTCCGTCAGCCCGGCATAGAACAGGAGGACGTTGGCACATGCGCTCATGCATGCTCCGATGACGAACGACCGAATGTCGATCCGCCCGGTCGCGATGACAACGCACACGGCGAAGAGAATGAAGAACTTCAGGAGGCGCTGCTGCCACGGCATGCCGTGGGAGACGGAAACCAGGACGAGGAAGGCCATGAGTGCCAGGAAGGCGATGACCAGGAGACCGCCGCCCGGTACGGTCAGCTTCGCTCGCCGGCAGGCACTGACGGCCACCATCACGACACCCGTTGCAAGACCGCCCACAAGACCCCCAGGCAGGGCGGTGGTGACGAACATCAGCGAGAAGCCCATGACGAGGTCCAGGAGAACCACCGGCCCCCAGAAGCCGGCGACGGCCTGCCCGACCCCTTCTACGCGCGTCGAGGCGTGCGGTCCTTCCGTTGCGGCCTTGACGTTACGGGATTCAGGCACAGACCCACCTCGGCGGGTCTCAGCGCCGAGCAGGTGCTGCCACTCGGGAGCCATCCCCTCAGTTCGATTCATGGCCCGACCTCTCCTCCAGCAGGCCGTGATCGACCAAGGACATCACGAAGTTCTGCACGGGCTGCGCGATCTCGTCGGACGGCCATCCGTGCTCAGCAGCCAAGAGCGCCACGAGCCCCTCCGTGTCGGAGACCCGCGGGGACGCCCGCCAGACCAGCAACCCTACCTGCGGCAACCGCACGATGACTCCTCGAGACGCCCTGAGCACCCACACCGCAGATCGATCATCGGGGTCCGTCTCCACAGCGATGTCCTCAGGGATGGCCCATCGGCCCTGGGTTTCTTCACGGCGAGTCATCGCTCGGCCCTCGTACGCAGCCGCGTTTCAAGCCGGTGAAGCACATCACCGAGGGCCGTGACGAATCGCTGCCGGAAAGCGTGCACATATTCACGGCGCGTGGGAGGGTGGCCCAGCTCGTCGCTCAAGAGGCCCTTGTTGACCATGAAGAATGCACGGAAGACCCGCCCCTTCGCCAGTGGCCCGCGTGCCGCCCGGAAACGCCCGCCCCACTCGTCCAGACGTGATCCTTGCCCGCTGGAGAAGTACTTCCACAACGCGTAGGCAGGCAGCCCACGGAATTCCTCGAGACCACCGACGGCGGCAGCCAGCGCCAGCCGAGCCTCCATCTCATCGGCGCGCCGTACCACTGCGGCGCGGCTCCCCTCGTCAGCCCCGCCCCAGGCAGCCTCGAGGTCCTCGATCCGGTGGCCGCCGCTACGCGCGAAGTGAAGAAGCAGCACCAGCCGCTGATCGTTCAGCGAGGGCACATCACAGGCCACCCCGGCGATGGTCCGGATCGTGCGCTGTCCCCACATGGCTTCGAAGGCCGTCGCGGGCTCGACGTCGAACCCGGGCCACCAGCGATGTACGTCCAGAAGGCCGAGATCGTGGCGAAGGTTCATCGCGTGACCGAAAGCGGAGCCTTCGTCGAAACCTGTGATCTCGCGCCAACCTCGCGCCCGGAGCGCCTCGACAAAGGCAAGCACGTGCTGGGGGCGAACGAGGACGTCCACGTCAACGCTGTGCCGCGCCGCCCGCTGCAGGCGGAGATCCACTGCTGGGCCTTTGACGTGGAGAAGGTCGCAACCGACCTCGTCAGCGATGAGCTGTACATAAGCATGCAGCAGCCGGACACGGACTGTCTGAGGGACCTCGACGCAGTTTGCCGTCATCGTGTCCATTCGTCATCCCCTATCCTGGCCTTGCACGTTCCAACACACAGGCGCGTAGCGCCAACTTGCCTTGCCCTCGCGGCGAACTCAGCTCGTCAGACCTCTCTGCCGTAATTCGCGCAGGGCGACGTCCCATGCCTCCGAATCGGCGCCGGGCAAGCCCCACGATCGACCAATGAAGTCGGCCACGGCCTGCTCACTGCTCATCAGGGGCAATGGCGCGCCTGCGGAACGGAGACCCTCCAGAGAGGCAACGGCGTGCTCGATGTCCCCGGCCCGGCCGACATCCACATACTCCACCGGCGCACTCGCGACCGGGGCCGCAGCAGCAGCAAACCGCGCCAGGTCGGTCAACGACGTACGCTCACCGGTGCCACAGTTGAGAACCCGCAGGCTCCCGAGTCGACCCGGGTGATCGATGCACCAGGTGATCAGACGCGCAACATCGTCGACGTGCACGAAATCCCTCGTCGCAGAGCCATCGCCATAGACCGACAACGGTCGACCCTCGCGGAGGCGCGCGAGAAAAGCTGCCAGAACCCCCGTATAGGGATTGTGGAGTGCCTGTCCGAAGCCCACCACGTTCTGCGGCCGTAGAACAGTGACCGGGATCGCGGCAGCGTACTCCGCGAGGATGGCCTCCGCCTCGGACTTGGTTTCTCCGTAGACGGAAACAGGGCGGTGCGGGTCCTCCTCCCGGGACGGCGCGGCCTCTGCCTGGGGACAGCAACGCGCCCCGAACCGAGTGCCGTGGCGCCGGCACTCGTACCGTCCCTCGCCGTAGACGGCTCGGGACGACAGTGCGACGAGAGCGGCACCCCAAGAAGCCGCCGCAGCAGCCGCGAGCCGCGTCCCCTCCACGTTGACAGCCCTATAGCGCCCGGCCTCGTACATGGATTGTGCCGTACCGGTTTCAGCAGCCAGATGAACGACGACATCGAACCCCGGCAATGCGTCCCACGTGCTTGCCTGACTGACGTCTGCGATGACGACTTGCCCCGGAAAGCGCTGCACGGCAGCTTCTGCATGCTGGTGCACCTGGGCATTCAAACTGTCGACGGCGACCAGTTCATGCTCCGAGGCCAGCATGACGGCGACATGTTGACCGATGAATCCGGCCCCGCCGGTGATGAGAATGCGCATGGCGCCCTTCGTCGTGACCCGTTGCTCCGTGCCACTCTAACGCCCCGGCATGACGGGCGTCAGAACATGACGCCCCCCGTCACGTGTCCTTGAACACGCGACGGAGGGCGTCACCGGCGAGACCGCTGTGATCAGGCAGCCATGGCCTTGCTGAGGTTCTCGTCGATGGCGGCGAGGAAGTCCTGCGTGTTGAGGTACGGCTGGTCCTTGCTGATGAGCAGCGCGAGGTCCTTCGTCATCTTGCCCTCCTCGACCGTCTCGATGCAGACGCGCTCGAGGGTCTCGGCGAACTTCGTCACCTCGGGCGTGCCGTCGAGCTCGCCACGCTTGGCGATGCCGCGCGTCCAAGCGAAGATCGACGCGATCGGGTTGGTCGACGTCTCCTTGCCCTGCTGGTGCTGACGGTAGTGACGCGTCACCGTGCCGTGCGCAGCCTCGGCCTCGACGGTCTTGCCGTCGGGCGTCATGAGCACGGACGTCATGAGGCCGAGCGAACCGAAGCCCTGCGCGACGATGTCGGACTGCACGTCACCGTCGTAGTTCTTGCACGCCCAGACGTAGCCGCCCTCCCACTTGAGCGCAGAGGCGACCATGTCGTCGATGAGGCGGTGCTCGTACGTGAGGCCGCGCTTGTCGAACTCGGCCTTGAACTCGCGGTCGAAGACGTCCTGGAAGATGTCCTTGAACGCGCCGTCGTACGCCTTGAGGATCGTGTTCTTCGTCGACAGGTAGACGGGCACGTTGCGCTCGAGGCCGTAGTTGAACGACGCGCGGGCGAAGTCCTCGATCGACTTGTTGTAGTTGTACATGCCCATCGCGACGCCGCCGTCCTCGGGGAACTCGGCGACCTCGTAGACGACCTTCTCGCCGCCGTCGGCAGGCGTGTAGGAGATCTCGACCTTGCCGGCGCCGGGAACCTTGAAGTTCTGCGACTTGTACTGGTCGGCGTGAGCGTGGCGACCGATGATGATCGGCTTCGTCCAGCCCGGCACGAGGCGCGGCACGTTGCTCATGATGATCGGCTCACGGAAGATGACGCC
>NZ_DCNR01000043.1:0-28867 GCF_002322065.1 Dermacoccus sp. UBA1591
CGGGCCTCCGTTCGTCTTGTGCCCCCTGCAGGATTCGAACCTGCGCTCCCGCCTCCGGAGGGCGGTGCTCTATCCCCTGAGCTAAGGGGGCATGCGCTCTAAGGGCGCGAGACGAAACCTTACCAGCAGTTCCCGGCGACGGCGGGCATCATCACGCGCGCGGGCGCGCCTGGTCAGCCCGGACGACCGACGCCGACTCGGCCCGCGACGCTCCGGCCAACGCGCGCGCGTCGAAGCGCTGCGTCGCGTCCGCGACCTCGCCGACGAGTTCCTCGAGCACGTCCTCGAGGAACACGACACCGCTCGTGCGCCCGTCGTCACCGACGACGCGCGCGAGGTGCGCGCCCGAGTTCTGCATCGTGACGAGCACGTCCTCGACCTCGTCCCCGGGACGCACCGTCGCGAGCAGCCGGATGCGGCGCGGCGGAACAGGCTCGGTGTACGCCTCGTCCTGCGCGTACAGCACGTCCTTGAGGTGGATGTAACCGCGCAGCTCCCCCGACGTCGTCATGACCGGGAAGCGCGAGAACCCGTGCTTGGCGACCATCGCGTCGACATCGGCGGGCGTCGCGCCCAACGAGAGCGTGACGAGCGAGTCGAGCGGCACGGCCACGTCGCTCGCGACCTTGTCGGTGAACTCGAGGGCCTCACGCACGCGGCGCTCCTGCCCCGACTCGAGCAGACCCTCTCGGTGCGACTCCTCGACGATCATCTCGACCTCCTCGGTCGAGAACGTCGAGGCCGCCTCGTCCTGCGGTTCGATGCCCATGCGTCGCACGATGGCCTTGCTGACGTTCTCGAGCACCGTGACGAGCGGGCGGATCGCCTTCGTCACCCACAGCAGTGCGGGCGCGAGCAGCAACGCTGCCCGGTCGGGCCCGGCGATGGCGAGGTTCTTCGGCACCATCTCACCGAGCACGACGTGGAAGTACGCGACGATGAGCAGCGCGAGCAGCAGGCTGACGACGTGCGTCAGCCCGTCCGGCATGCCCGTCGCCTCGAGGGGGCCGGCGATGAGGTGGTGCACCGCGTCCTCGGCGACGGCACCCAGCAGCACCGAGCAGACCGTGATGCCGAGCTGCGCGCAGGCGAGCAGCGACGCGACGTTCTCGAGGGCCTCCAACGCCGCAGAGGCGCGCTTCGAGCCCTCCGCGGCCATCGGTTCGAGCTGCGAGCGCCGCGCTGCCATGACGGCGAACTCGGCGCCCACGAAGAACGCGTTGCCGAGCAGCAGCAGGAGCGAGATCCAGAGCATCATCGGGCCTCACCGGCCCGGGTTGCGCCGCCGATGACATCGTCCATCGACTGCCCCTGCACCGCCGGGGTGAACCGGACGCGGTTGACGCGCCGGCCGTCCATCGACACGACGCGCAGGCGCCATCCCGGCAGCATGAGTTCGTCCCCGACCTCGGGAATGCGGCCGACCTGTTGCATGACGTAACCACCGAGCGTCTCGTAGGCGCGATCGTCGGGCACGGGCGCGCCGATGCGATCGACGACCTCGTCGGGGCGCCACAGCCCGGGCACCGTCCAGGACCCGTCGGGCAGGTGACGGCTCGCGTCGTGCAGCTTGTCGTGCTCGTCGCTGACCTCACCGACGATCTCTTCGATGACGTCCTCGAGCGACACCAGGCCCGAGGTTCCGGAGTACTCGTCGATGACGATGGCGAGCTGCAGCCCCGCGCCACGCAGGAGCACGAGCAGCGGTTCGAGCGTGATCGTCTCGGGCACGAAAGTCGGCTTGACCATGAGAGCGGTGACGGGCACATCGCCGCGGCGTTCGACGGGCACGGCGATGGCCTTCTTGACGTGGACGACACCGTGGACGTCGTCCCAGTCCTCCCCCAGCACCGGGAAGCGCGAGTGGCCCGTCGACCTCGCGAGCCGGACGACGTCATCCGCCGTCGCGTCGCGATCGACGGCCTCGCAGCGCACGCGCGGGCTCATGACGTCGGACGCGGTGCGCTCACCGAAGTTGAGCGAGCGCGTCAGCAGGTGCGCGGTGCCCTCCTCGATCGTGCCGGCCTCGGCGCTGCGACGCACCATGGAGCTCAGCTCCTGCGGCGTGCGGGCGGCGGACAGTTCCTCCTGCGGTTCGATGCCCATGGAGCGCAGCAGCAGGTTCGCCGATCCGTTGAGCACGACGATGAGCGGCTTGAAGAGGGCGGCGAACACCTGTACGGGCCGCGCGACGATCTTGGCGACGCGAAGAGGCGCGGAGATACCAAGGAACTGCGGGACGAGTTCACCGAAGATCATCGAGAAGGCGGAGGCGAGAACCATCGCGAGGACGGTCGAGGTCGCCGAGGCCGCGCCGCCGGTGACGCCGATGGCCGCCAACGGGGTGCGCAGCAACGCACCGACGCTGGGTTCGACGATGAAGCCGAGGATCAGCGTCGTGAGGGTGATGCCGACCTGCGCGGCCGACAGCTGCGTCGACAACCCGCGCAGCGAGGCGAGGACGGGGCGGGCGCGTTCGTCGCCGTCGTCGATGGCGCGCTGGACGGAGTGACGATCCAGCGCGACGAGAGAGAACTCGGTGGCGACGAACAGTGCCGTTCCGAGCGTGAGGACAACTCCGAGGAGGATCAATATCCACTGCGTCATGACGCAGTGAAATTACCACGGGCGCAGCCGTTCACCGGGCTCGTTCCACCCCCCGGGCCGGCCTCGACCGGCGAGGCCCGCGCAGTCTCGCGCCGGGGTGGGCCACCTCACCACCGACCGCCTCTCGCGGCGGCGGCGCGGGAGCGATAGGGTGGCGACGTATGCCGTGTACCACACGGCAGTGGAGTGGTTCACCTCGCTCCTGCCTGACACGGCCACGCGCCGCGTCATGGCGGGGGCAACGGGACGCCTCCCGCACGTGTACGTGAATCGACGCGAATGAAAGAGGCGCATCTGCGTGTCATCCCAGTCCCCCAGCTCTGAGCACGACGACTTCGGCGCGAACGAGTGGCTCGTCGAGGAACTCTTCGAGCAGTACAGCAAGGACAAGAACTCCGTGGATGCCGCATGGCAGGAGTTCTTCGCGACCTATCAGCCGGGCTCGTCGAACTCCTCGGCGCCGGCCTCCACGTCCACGTCCACGTCGGGCTCGGGCGCGAAGGCCGCTCCCCGAACCGAGAAGCCGATGGCCGCCGAGGCACCGCGCGACCAGCAGGAGGCGCCTGCACAGCAGGCCGCCGAGCCGACGCGCACCGCCGAGAGCGAGCCGCAGAAGCTCGACCCGAAGCAGGCCGAGGGCCACACACCGCTGCCGACGCCGCGCGACCAGGGCGACGGCGCCCTCGGTGACGTGCCGGCGGCGGACGACAAGGACACCCCGCTCAAGGGCATCGCCGCCAAGATCGTGCAGAACATGGAGGCCTCGATCGAGGTCCCGACCGCGACGTCGGTCCGCGCCGTCCCTGCGAAGGCGCTGATCGACAACCGCATCGTCATCAACTCGAACCTCGCCCGCGGCCGCGGCGGCAAGGTGAGCTTCACCCACATCATCGGCTACGCCATCATCAAGGCGCTGCGCGTCATGCCGGAGATGAACGCTTCCCTCTCGGTCGACGAGAAGGGCAAGCCCGTCCTGCACCAGCCGGGGAACATCAACTTCGGCCTCGCCATCGACCTGCAGAAGCCCGACGGTTCGCGCACGCTCGTCGTGCCGTCGATCAAGGGCGCCGAGGCCATGACGTTCGCGCAGTTCTGGGCCGCGTACGAAGAGATGGTCAAGAAGGCGCGCAACAACAAGCTGACGCTCGAGGACTACGCGGGCACGACGATCTCGCTGACCAACCCCGGTGGCATCGGCACGGTGCACTCGGTGCCGCGTCTGATGAAGGGCGCGGGCGCCATCATCGGTGTCGGCGCGCTCGACTACCCCGCCGAATGGCAGGGCGCGAGCGAGGAGACGCTCAACCGCAACGCCGTCAGCAAGATCCTGACGATCACCTCGACCTACGACCACCGCATCATCCAAGGTGCGACGTCCGGGGAGTTCCTGCGTCAGATCCACCAGCTGCTGCTCGGTGAGAACAACTTCTACGACGAGATCTTCGAGTCGCTGCGCATCCCCTACGAGCCGGTGCGCTGGGTGCAGGACATCTCCGCCAACCACGACGACGACATCAACAAGGTCGCGCGCGTGCAGGAGCTCATCCACGCCTACCGCGTGCGCGGTCACCTCATGGCCGACACCGACCCGCTCGAGTACAAGCAGCGTCGTCACCCCGACCTCGACGTCACGAGCCACGGCCTGACGCTGTGGGATCTCGACCGCACGTTCGCCACGGGCGGTTTCGGCGGCGCCAACTTCCTCAAGCTGCGCAAGATCCTCGGCATCCTGCGTGACTCGTACTGCCGCACGGTCGGCGTCGAGTACATGCACATCCAGAACCCCGAGGAGCGGGCCTGGATGCAGAACAAGCTGGAGAAGACGTACTCGAAGCCGACGTCGGACGAGCAGGAGCGCATCCTGCGCAAGCTCAACCAGGCCGAGGCGTTCGAGACGTTCCTGCAGACGAAGTTCGTCGGCCAGAAGCGCTTCAGCCTCGAAGGTGGCGAGTCCGTCATCGCGATCCTTGACCGCATCCTGTCGGAGGCCGCGGACGCCGGCCTCGAAGAGGCCGCGATCGGCATGCCGCACCGTGGCCGTCTCAACGTGCTCGCCAACATCGCGGGCAAGTCGTACGGCCAGATCTTCCGCGAGTTCGAGGGCACCGCCGCTCCCAACTCGGTGCAGGGCTCCGGTGACGTCAAGTACCACCTCGGCACCGAGGGCGAGTTCGTCTCCGATGAGGGCAACCACACGAAGGTCTACCTCGCCGCCAACCCGAGCCACCTCGAGGCCGTCGACCCGGTGCTCGAGGGCATCGCCCGCGCCAAGCAGGACCGCATCAACCTCGCCGGCACGGCGTTCACGGTGCTGCCGATCCTGCTCCACGGCGACGCAGCGTTCGCGGGCCAGGGCATCGTCGCCGAGACGTTGAACCTGTCGCAGCTGCGCGGCTACCGAACCGGCGGCACGATCCACGTCGTCATCAACAACCAGGTCGGCTTCACGACCGCGCCGAGCTCGTCGCGTTCATCGACGTACTCGACGGACGTCGCGCGCATGGTGCAGGCGCCGATCTTCCACGTCAACGGTGACGACCCGGAGGCCTGCGTCCGCGTCGCGGAACTCGCGTTCGAGTACCGCCAGACGTTCAACAAGGACGTCGTCATCGACATGGTGTGCTACCGCCGCCGCGGTCACAACGAGGGCGACGACCCGTCGATGACGCAGCCGCTCATGTACAAGCTGATCGAGGCGAAGAAGTCCGTGCGTCGCCTGTACGCCGAGGCCCTCGTCGGCCGCGGCGACATGGACCAGGAGCGTGCCGACGAACTGCTCAAGGACTACCAGCAGCAGCTCGAGCGCGTCTTCGTCGAGACGAAGGAGGCGACGAAGAAGGCCGCTGCCGACAGCGCCGCGCAGAGCGCTTCGTCCGATTCCAGCCAGGGCACCGACGCCGAGGGCCACGGCGGCCTCGAGCGCCCGTCCGCTCAGCTCGAGGACGATGCGAAGAGCGCCTACTCCTCGGGCCGCTCCTCCGCGATCACCGAGGCCGCCCTCGAGCGCATCGGCGCGGTGTGGACGAACCCGCCGGAGGGCTTCACGCTGCACCCGAAGCTCAAGCAGCTGCTCGAGCGTCGCACGGCGATGGTCAAGGACGGCGGCATCGACTGGGCCATGGGCGAGCTCATCGCGTTCGGTTCGCTACTCATGGACGGCACGCCGGTGCGTCTGTCCGGTCAGGACACCCGACGCGGCACGTTCGTGCAGCGTCACGCCGTCCTCATCGACAAGGCGAACGGCAACGAGTGGACGCCGTTGCGTTACCTCACGGATGACCAGGCGTGGCTGTGGATCTACGACTCGCTGCTCAGCGAGTACGCCGCGATGGGCTTCGAGTATGGCTACTCGGTCGAGCGTCCCGACGCGCTCGTGCTGTGGGAGGCGCAGTTCGGTGACTTCGTCGACGGTGCGCAGACCATCATCGACGAATTCATCTCGAGCTCGGAGCAGAAGTGGGCGCAGCGCAGCTCCGTCGTGCTGCTGCTGCCGCACGGCTACGAGGGTCAGGGTCCGGACCACAGCTCGGCGCGCATCGAGCGCTTCCTGCAGCTGTTTGCCGAGGACAACATGACGATCGCTTACCCGTCGACGCCGGCGTCGTACTTCCACCTGCTGCGTCGCCAGGCGCACGCGCGACCGCGCAAGCCGCTCATCGTCTTCACGCCGAAGCAGCTGCTGCGCGTGAAGGCCGCGACGAGCTCGCCGGCCGACTTCACCTCGGGCCAGTTCGAGCCGGTGCTGAAGGACCAGAAGCAGCTCGACGGTTCGAAGGTCGAGCGGGTGCTGCTCGCCTCGAGCCGCGTGGTCTACGACCTCGAGACGGAACGTGAGAAGCGCGGTGACGACACGACCGCCATCGTGCGTGTCGAGCAGCTCGCGCCGATCCCGGCCAAAGAGATCGCCGAGGCGGTCTCGGCGTACCCGAACGCCGAGATCGTGTGGGTGCAGGACGAGCCGAAGAACCAGGGCGCCTGGCCGTTCATGTACTTCAACCTGCCCGACCTGCTCGAGAGCCACGGCGAGACGCGACGTCTGCGCGTCGTGTCGCGTCCGGCGTCCGCGTCGCCCGCGACCGGCAACAGCAAGCGTCACGCCGCGCAGAACGCGGAGCTCATGGAGCAGGCGTTCGCGCGCTGAGGTTCACGTGAGCAGCCGTTGATGGTGCGTTCCTGATGAAGCGGTGCCCTCCCCCACGCGGGGTGGGCACCGCTTCGTCGTGGGCTCGCGACGCCTGCGGGGTGGGCACCGAGCTGACGGACGATAAGCTGGGCGCGTGTATTTCACGGATCGGGGTATCGAGGAGCTCGCGGCGCGCCGCGGCGGAGAAGACGTGACGTTCGAGTGGCTCGCGGAGCAGCTGCGTCATTTCGTCGACCTCAACCCGGAGTTCGAGATCCCCGTCGAGCGCCTCGCCACATGGTTGGCACGGCTCGACGACGACGATGACGAGTGAGTGAAGGCGGTCGTAGCGTGTCCTACCCCACCGAAGGCAGCGAGCCCGAGTTCCGGCCGAGCGCCGATTTCCACGTCGCCGAGGGTGAGCGCCGTGTCGGCCTCGTCTTCGTCGGCGACAGCTTCGTCAACGGCTACGGCGACCCGAAGGCCCTGGGATGGGTCTCGCGGGTCGTCGCGCGTACGCCGCACGAGGGCGTCAGGCTGACGACGTACAACCTCGGCGTGCGCGGCGACAGTTCCTCGGACGTCCTCGCGCGCTGGCGGGGTGAGGCGGCGCTGCGGTGGAAGAACTGCAACGAGCGCCGACTCGTCATCGGCTTCGGCACGAACGACGCGGCGCAGGGTCTGACGACAGCACGTTCGCGCCTCAACCTCGCGAACATCCTCGACGATGCGTCGACGAACGGCATCGCGACGTTCGTCGTCGGCCCGCCGCCCACGAGCGACCCGGAGATGAACGCGAAGCTCGAGGTGCTCGTCGACGCGCACGCGGACGTCTGCGCGCGTCGTGGCGTGACGTATGTCGACTGCTTCCGTCCGCTGCTCGGGCACGATCAGTGGCAGTCGGATCTTGCCGCCAGCGACGGCTACCACCCCGGCCAGGCGGGCTACGGCCTCATGGCGTGGCTCGTGCTGCACGCCGGTTGGCAGGACTGGCTCTCCGTCTGACGGCCCTCATCGCCCCTTCGAGCGCCTCACGTCGTCGACGTGGGGCGTTCGTCGTCCCGACAACCACGTTCTGACCCCCCTTCGGGGGCCGGCCGGAAGGCGAGACAAGGGAATGTCAGTACGCGCCGTCGCGTGCGAGGACGGCGCGGAGGGTCTTGAACATGATGACGAGGTCGCCGGACAGGGACCAG
Organism: Dermacoccus sp. UBA1591; assembly: GCF_002322065.1. Classification (NCBI taxonomy): domain Bacteria; kingdom Bacillati; phylum Actinomycetota; class Actinomycetes; order Micrococcales; family Dermacoccaceae; genus Dermacoccus; species Dermacoccus sp. UBA1591. Next base: position 7,927 of record NZ_DCNR01000043.1, read on the forward strand.
TTCTCGACGTAGTAGAGGTCCTTGCGCACGGATTCTTGCCAGGAGAGGTTCGAGCGTCCGCCGACCTGCCAGGGTCCAGTGATGCCTGGCTTGACGTTGAGGCGGCGGTGGACGTGGTGGTCGTAGGCTTCGACCTCGCGGGGCAGTGGGGGGCGTGGTCCGACGAGTGACATGCTGCCGGCGATGACGTCGAACAGTTGTGGCAGTTCGTCGAGGCTGTAGCGGCGGATGAAGGCGCCGACGCGGGTGGTGCGGGGGTCGTCTTTCATCTTGAACAGTAGGCCGGAGCCTTCGTTCTGTCGTTCGAGTCCGGCGCGGCGCGCTTCGGCGTCGACGGCCATCGAGCGGAACTTGGTCATCTTGAACAGCGTTCCGTTGACGCCTACTCGGGTCTGGCGGAAGAAGATGGGCCCGGGGCTGTCGAGGCGGACGGCGATGGCGATGGCGAACAGGATCGGGGCGACGAGGACGACCATCCCGGTGGCGATGACGAGGTCGAAGGCCCGTTTGAGGGAGTACTTGACGCCGCTGTAGCGGGGCATCTCGACGCTCATGAGCGGCAACCCTTCGATGGGGTGCCAATGGATGCGGGGGCCTGCGACGTCCGTCATGCGGCTGGCGAGGGCGAGGCGGATGGTGGTGTCCTCGAGCTGCCAGCCGAGTTCGCGCAGCTGCTTGCGGTTGATGCGGTTATGGCCGGCGACGATGATCGTGCTGGCCTCGTAGCGGTGCACGGCGTCGACGACGTCGGCGATCGCGCCGGCCTGGGGCACGACCACTCCGTTGGCGAGCTCGAACGTCGGAGCATCGGTCGTGTCCGTCGCGACGGCGCGCACGACTAGGCCCGCAGCCGGGTTGCGGGCTATGCCTTCGGCGACGTAGCGCACCTCATGCGGTGAGCCGACGACGACGACGCCGTCGACGAGCATCGCGCGGCGGCGTCGCGCGAGCACCCAGCGGCGGACCAGGAGACGTTCGATGAGAAGCAGGACGAGCCCGAGTGGGAGGGCGACGGCCAGGAAGCCGCGCGCTACCTGCCAGCGCAGCAGGACGAGGACGATCGCGAGCGCGCCGAACGTGAAGAACGTGGCGCGCACGACACGACGATATTCGTCGGTGCCGATCGCGATGATCTCCATGTTGTACGCCTGATTGAGAAGCAGCGAGGCCTGCCATCCGAGGATGAGGGCGGGCACGACGACGAGGTAGAGGTTGCCCTGCGAGCGAACGGTGTCGAGCGACGCCTCCGCCATTGCGAAGCGCGCGAAGAACCCGGCAGCCACGGCGAGTGTGATGACGCCCAGGTCGAGGACGAACAGCAGCAGGAACAGGTTGCGCCGCCAGTCGCCACGCATCCTGGCGAGCAGGTCGCGCCTACCTCTCGCCCCGTCAGTCATGCTCGCCGGCGCCTTTCCCCACAAAACCCTGTTTCCCCTTCGTCGGACGCGTCCGAATTCCCCTCGTTCCCGTTCGGCTGCGTTCCCCGCACCGCGGTCGTCTCGAGCCTGCGCCTCAGGCCCGCGCGCGCTCTGCAGCGCGCTCCTGCTGAACGACGCCGGATGCGGCGAGTCGTGCACGCCAGTCACCGATGCTCGGCCCGCGCGGTGAGCGTGCGAGCACGCTGTAGGCGGGCCTCGGCGCGGGCCGCTGGAACGCCTCCGTCGTCGTCGGGCGCACGCGCTCAGGATCCAGGCCTGCGAGGATGAATGCCTCTCGTGCGAGGTCGAACCATGACCCGCTGCCCGAACTCGTCCCATGGTAGAACCCGCCCGAGCATTCCTGCTCGATCAGCCCGACGATGGTGTCCGCCAGGTCGCCCGCCCACGTCGGCTGTCCGACCTGGTCGGCCACGACGTCGAGGGTGTCACGGTTCTGGGCGAGCTTCAGCATCGTCGCGACGAAGTTGCTTCCGTGCGCTCCGTAGAGCCATGCCGTGCGCACGATGAGCGCGTCGGGGTGCGTGGCACGAACGGCCCATTCTCCGGCCGCCTTGGTGCGTCCGTAGGCCGACTGCGGGGCCTGCGGGTGCTCGACATCGTACGGTTCCTCGGCGCGGCCGTCGAAGACGTAGTCGGTCGAGACGTGGACGAGCTGGGCATCCGCGGCCTGCGCGGTTCGAGCGACGTTGAACGCACCCGTCCCATTGAGTGCGAACGCCGCGGCCTCGTCGCTCTCAGCGGCATCGACGGCCGTGTACGCAGCACAGTTGACGACGACGTCCGGCGCGTGATCGCCGATGACGCGCTGCACCGTCTCCAGCTCGGTGACGTCGCATCCGGCGGAGCCGAGCGAGACGACGCTCTCACCGCGGCTGCGCAGCAGCGCGTCGAGATCCTGACCGAGCATGCCCGTGCCTCCGAGGACGAGCCAGCGACGCGCCATCGTCATGCCCCTTGACCGGTGGCGGTGTCAGCAGGCGCCGCGACGACCTGCTGGCTTGCGTACTTGGCCTCGGTGGCGTCCTTGAACGGACGCCACCACGACTCGTTCTCTCGGTACCAGGCGATCGTGGCGGCGAGGCCGTCGTCGAAGGAGGTGTAGCGCGGACTCCAGCCGAGTTCCTCGCGCAGCTTCGTCGAGTCGATCGCGTAGCGGCGGTCGTGGCCGGGCCGATCGGTGACGTGGTCGAAGTCGTCGGCGTCACGCCCCATCCCGGTGAGGATGGCCTGCACGACGGTCTTGTTGTCGAGCTCACCGTCGGCGCCGATGAGGTAGGTCTGCCCGATGCGCCCGCGCTCGATGATGGCCCAGACGGCCGCGTTGTGGTCGTCGACGTGGATCCAGTCGCGCACGTTGAGCCCGTCACCGTAGAGCTTGGGGCGCACGCCGTCGATGAGGTTAGTGATCTGGCGCGGGATGAACTTCTCGATGTGCTGGCGCGGACCGTAGTTGTTCGAGCAGTTCGAGATCGTCGCCCTGACGCCGAAGCTGCGCACCCAGGCACGCACGAGCATGTCGCTGCCAGCCTTGGTTGAGCTGTACGGGCTCGACGGGTTGTACGCCGTCGCCTCGGTGAAACGCTCCGGGTCATCGAGCTCGAGGTCGCCATACACCTCGTCGGTGGAGATGTGGTGGTACCGGACGTCGTGCTTGCGCGCCGCCTCGAGCAGCGTGTAGGTGCCGACGATGTTGGTCTGGACGAACGGCCACGGCTCGGCGAGGGAGTTGTCGTTGTGCGACTCGGCGGCGAAGTGGACGACGAGGTCGGACGCGGCGACGAGACGGTCGACGAGCGCGGCGTCGGCGATGTCGCCGCGCACCAGCTCGACGTGCTCCCCCAGCCCGTCGAGAGATCTCTCGTTGCCCGCATACGTCATGGCGTCGAGAACGACGATGCGCGCCTCTGGGCGCTCCTTCACCGTCAGGTGGACGAAGTTGCCGCCGATGAAGCCGGCTCCGCCGGTGACCAGGATCTGCACCCTGCCAGCATAAGGTAGGCCTATGAAGGGAATCATTCTCGCGGGGGGATCGGGAACGCGACTTCACCCGATCACACGGGGCATCAGCAAGCAGCTCATGCCGGTGTACGACAAGCCGATGATCTACTACCCGATCTCGACGCTCATGATGGCCGGAGTCCGCGAGATCCTCATCATCACGACGCCGCACGACAGCAAGCAGTTCCAGCGGCTGCTGGGCGAGGGATCCGACTGGGGTGTCGAGATCAGCTACGCCGTGCAGCCCTCGCCCGACGGCCTCGCGCAGGCGTTCATCATCGGCGAGGAGTTCATCGGCGACGACTCGGTCGCCCTCGTCCTCGGCGACAACATCTTCCACGGCGCCGGCATGGGGACGGCGCTGCAGGGCCACGCTGAGCTCACCGGTGGCCACGTCTTCGCTCATCACGTGACGAACCCGAGCGCCTACGGCGTCGTCGAGTTCGACGCGGACGGCAACGTCGTCTCGATCGAGGAGAAGCCGGAGCAGCCGAAGTCGCGTTACGCCGTGCCCGGCCTGTACTTCTACGACAACGACGTCGTCGACCTCGCGAAGAACCTCGAGCCCTCCCCGCGTGGCGAGCTGGAGATCACGGGCGTCAACGACGAGTACCTGCGCCGCGGCAACCTCACGGTGACGGTGCTGCCGCGCGGCACCGCGTGGTTCGACACGGGCACCTTCAAGGGCCTCATGGACGCCTCGCAGTTCGTCCACGTCCTCGAGGAGCAGCAGGATCTGAAGGTCGGCTGCGTCGAGGAGATCGCGTGGCGTCAGGGCTGGATCGACGACGCGCAGTTCTCCGCCCTCGCCGACTCCCTCGTCAAGTCCGGTTACGGCGCCTACATGCACCGCGTCCTCGCCGAAGGCCACATCACCCCCGCCGTCCGCAAGGCCCTGTGATGGACATCCAGCCGCTGAAGATCGACGGCGCCTACGTCGTCACGCCCCGCCAGTTCCCCGACGGGCGCGGCGTGTTCATGGAGGGCTTCCGCGGCGACAAGCTCGCCGAGCACCTCGGCCACCGCATGGACGTCGTCCAGTCGAACATCTCGGTCAGCAGCCGCGGCACGGTGCGCGGCATCCACTTCGCCGACGTGCCACCGAGCCAGGCGAAGTACATCACCGTCCTGTCGGGCTCGATCATCGACTTCATCGTCGACATCCGCGTCGGGTCGCCGACGTTCGGGCAGTGGGAATCGGTCGTGCTCGACACGAGCGAACGCAAGGCGGTCTACCTCGCCGAGGGGCTCGGCCACGCGTTCTGCGCCCTCGAGGACGATTCGACGGCGATGTACCTGTGCAGCGCGCCTTACACCCCCGAGCGCGAGCACGGCATCAACCCCCTCGACACGACGGTGGGGCTGACCCTGCCCGACGACATCGAACCGCTGCTGTCCCCCAAGGACGAGGCTGCGCCGTCGCTGGCGCAGGCCGAGGCGTCGGGTCTGCTGCCGCGATACGACGACTGCGTGCGCTTCTACGACTCGTTGCGCTCGGCCTGATCGCAGCGGCCCGCGTCCTGCATGATCACGCGTGACGCACGTCTCACGAGGCGGCTCCAAGGTCGCTGCACGGGCATGGTGTCGCGCGCACGAGGCGGGCCGTAGGTCACGATCCCGCATACTTATGTCGTGTCGCTCGCCTGGGGCGAGGCGCGGTGGCATGCTGTGGCCATCGTCTCCGACGGCTCGCGCCGTCCCCATGCCGAAAGGCCCGCCCATGCGTCTCGTACCACCGCCCCCGCCCTCGCCGGCCTGAGTGCCACCGCCCTGCTGCTGTCGGGTTGTGGCTCCGACTCCCTCGACGACTCCAAGAGCTCTGCCTCCTCGGGCGCTGCGGGCGCGTCGAGCAAGGCCGCCGAGGTGACGAAGGACGACTCGCTCGCCAAGCTCGTCCCCGCCGCCATCGCCAAGGAGGGCACCCTGACGATCGGTTCGGACGCGTCATACGCCCCGAACGAGTTCACGGCTGCCGACGGCAAGACGATCCAGGGCATGGACATCGACCTGCTCAACGCCGTCGCCGCGAAGCTCGGTCTCAAGCTCACCTTCCAGAACGGCGACTTCGGCACCCTCATCGGCGGCGTCAACGCCGGCAAGTACCCGGCGGCGATCAGCTCGTTCACCATCAACGCCGAGCGCCTCAAGACCGCGAACATGGTGCAGTACTACAGCGCGGGCACCGCCTGGGTCACCGCCAAGGGCAACCCGAAGAAGCTCGACCCCGACAACGCGTGCGGCCTGACGATCGGCGTCCAGAAGGACACCGTGCAGCAGACCGACGACCTGCCCGCACGCAACAAGAAGTGCACCGCCGCGGGCAAGAAGCCGATCACGATCGTCAGCGAGGTCGCCCAGTCGAAGGTGACCGCCGACCTCATCGCCGGCAAGGTCGACGGCTTCGCGGCCGACTCCCCCGTCGCCAACTGGGCCGTCGCGAAGAACGACGCGAAGCTCGAGAAGGTCGGTTCGAAGTACGCCTCGGCCCCGTACGGCATCGTCGTCAAGAAGGACAACACGGCGTTCGCCGAGGCCATCTCGAAGGCCCTTGAGGCCCTCGACAAGGACGGCACCTACAAGAAGATCCTCGACGCCTGGAGCAACGGTGACGGCGCCGTCACCTCGTTCCCGGTCAACCCCAAGCCCTGATCGCGAACGACATGACCGACACCACCACCACCGAGCGGCCGGGCGTCATCGACGCCCGGCCGGTCCGGCATCCCGGCCGATGGGTCGCCCTCGCCGTCATCGCCGTCCTCGTCGCGATGATGATCAGCTCCGTCGTCACCAACAAGGCCTGGGACTGGCCGTTCGTGCTCAAGGTGATGAACTACTCGCCCGTGCTCGACGGACTGCTCAAGGGCACGATCATCGTGACGATCGTGTCGATGATCCTGGGCGTCGTGCTCGGCGTCATCCTCGCGATCATGCGCCTGTCGGACAACCCCGTGCTGCGCGGCGTGGCGTTCGTCTACATCTGGTTCTTCCGGGCCGTGCCACGCTACGTCCTCATGACGATCCTCGGTCTCGGCGTCCTGACCCTCTACCCGACCCTCGATCTCGGCGTGCCGTTCGGCAAGGACCTCGGGCTGACGTTCTACACCCTCGACGTCAAGACGATCAGCTCCGGCATCACCGTCGGCATCATCGGCCTCGGACTGTCCGAAGCCGCCTACATGGCGGAGATCGCGCGCGCCGGCATCCTGTCCGTCGACAACGGTCAGCGTGAGGCCGCCCAGGCCCTCGGCATGAGCAACGGCAAGGCCATGCGCCGCATCATCCTGCCGCAGGCGATGCGCGTCATCGTGCCGCCGACCGGCAACGAGGCCATCTCGATGGTCAAGGACACGTCGCTGCTGACGGCCGTGCCCGTCACCGCCGAACTGTTCAACCAGGCGCAGAACGTCGCCAACAACACGTACAAGGTGATGCCGAGCTACGTCGGCGCCCTCATGTGGTACCTCATCCTCTGCACGCTGCTCATGCTGCTGCAGAGCTGGCTGGAGCGACGCTTCGCGCGCGGCTTCGGGGCGCAGGGCACCACGACCGGCGGGTTCCGCTCACGTCTGTCCTCGATCGGAAGTGACCACTGATGAGCACCGCCGCCGCCGGGGCGAGCAACGCCCAGCCGCGACCGTCCGCAACCACGGCCCCCGTGGCCTCACGCTCCGATGAGCCACTCGTGCGCGCCGTCAACGTCATGAAGTCGTTCGGCAAGCACGAGGTGCTCAAGGGCATCGACCTCGACGTCCACCCCGGCGAGGTCGTCGTGCTGCTCGGCCCGTCGGGCTCGGGAAAGACGACGTTCCTGCGCTGCATCAACCAGCTCGAGACGATCGACGGCGGGCGCATCTGGGTCGACGGCGACCTCATGGGTTACGCCGACAAGGGCGGGCAGCTGCACCGCCTCACGGACAGGAAGATCGCCGCGCAGCGCCGTGAGATCGGCATGGTCTTCCAGCGCTTCAACCTCTTCCCACACATGACGGCCCTCGAGAACGTCATGGAGGCGCCCGTCCAGGTCAAGGGCGTGGGCAAGGCCGAGGCGAAGGCGGAGGCCGAGCGGCTGCTCGAACGGGTCGGGCTCGGCGACAAGACGAAGCACTACCCCAGCCAGCTCTCGGGCGGCCAGCAGCAGCGCGTCGCCATCGCCCGCGCGCTCGCGATGCAGCCGAAGCTCATGCTGTTCGACGAGCCGACGTCCGCCCTCGACCCCGAACTGGTCGGCGAGGTGCTCGCCGTCATGAAGGAACTGGCCAAGGACGGGATGACGATGGTCGTCGTCACGCACGAGATGAGTTTCGCGCGGGACGTCGCGGACCGTGTCGTGTTCATGGACGCCGGCGTCGTCGTCGAGACCGGCGCGCCGCGCGACGTCATCAACAACCCGCAGCACGAGCGCACCAAGAGCTTCCTGTCGCGCATTCGCAGCGAGCACGAGGCGATCGCCGCCCTCGTCGACGACGAACTGCTCTGACGCTCGCCCAGCTGCACCCCACTACCCTGGTGGGATGCAGCTGGGCTTCGTCGTCGTCAGGGGTCGCTCGATGGAACCGACCTACGTCGACGGCGACGTCGTCCTCGTCGCCTGGGGTGCGTCGCCCCGGGTCGGGCGCTGCCACGTCGTCCGCCTCCCTGACGGCGACGACGGCCCCCGCCCGCTCGCGATCAAACGGGTGACGAGGCGCGAACGCCTCGCCGACGGCGCGTCGGGCTGGTGGGTGGAGCGTGACAACCCCCGTGAGGGGGTCGACTCATGGCTCGTCGGGGCGCTGGGGGACGAGGCGATGCGGGGGCGGGTCGTCAGCCCCGACTCCCCAGTGATGACGCAGATTCTGCGACGTTGTCGCACCTGCGTCAGCACCTTTCGCCGGGGCCGTGTCGCGCGATAGGTTGAGAGCAGTGCTGCCGCTCGGCAGCTGATCACCAGCAGCAAGGAGTCCCTCATGCTGAAGCGTTTCTTCACCCCCACCGTCGAGGTCTCGGCTCACTGCGACCTGCCCTGCGGCGTCTACGACCCTGCCCAGGCCCGCATCGAGGCCGAGTCGGTCAAGGCCATCATCGCCAAGGTCGCCGACAAGCCCGGCGACGAAGACTTCAAGATGCGCGCCACGATCATCAAGGAGCAGCGCAGCCAGCTCGTCAAGGAGCACCTGTGGGTGCTGTGGACGGACTACTTCAAGCCCCCGCACTTCGAGAAGTACCCGCAGCTTCACACCCTCGTCAACGAGGCGACGAAGCTCGCCGGTGCAAGCGGCACCAAGGGCGAGTGGGACATCGCCAAGGCTGACGAGTTGCTCGGCAAGATCGACGAGATCGCTCGCATCTTCGCGGAGACGAAGCAGGCCTGAGCCTCCCTCCCGCAACGAGAACGGCCCGGCATCCCCCTTGGATGCCGGGCCGTTCTCGCTGCCTCACCTGCGGTTCTCGTTCACCGTCGCGAATCCCGTCCCCTCCTGCGATTTCCGTCCACATCGGCGATTCTCGTCCACCTTCATGACGTCAGGTGCGTCAGTGCACGAGGCGGAGGATGACGTCGAGCAACGCCACCCCGGCGACGGTGTACACGCCGGCCCAGATGAGGCTGCCGACGGCGACGGCCGGCAGGTAGCGCACGAGCGGCATCCGGCCGGCCCCGGCCATGAGGTTGACGGCCGTCTGCACGCCGACCGTCAGGAACGACAGCGGGACGGCGAGCGGGCCGAAGCGGTGCACCATGCCCTCGGCGCGCTTGACGGAGCGCGCGTCGAGGTGGTGGGCGTACTTCGGATGCCGACGCCAGCCGCCGATCGCGCCGCGGCCGATCCAGTATGTCGCGTTGGCTCGCGCCATGACGATGCAGAACAGGATGCCGAACGCGAGCGCCACCGGCATCTCACGGATCGATTCCATGCGTTCAGACGGCCTCGGCCCGAGCGTTCGCACCCGCGGGGTAGCAGGCGTCCAGCGCGTCGAAGACGGCGGCGTTGAGAGCGAAGGCGCGACCGGCGGCGTCGAGGGCCTCGTCCTGCTCCTGCGTCGTGAGGGCCAACTCATCGAGGCGGGCGCGGTAGGCGTCCTTGTACGTCTTCGGCTTGGCGATGTCGAAGCGGTAGAAGGTGAGGACATCGTGAGGCGCGTCGTAGTGGCGGCGCATGAGCGTCGCGATGATCTGCCCGCCGGACAGATCCCCGAGGTAGCGCGTGTAGTGGTGGCCGATGAGCGTGGCCGGCGAGGCGGCGCAGGCGACGAGGTCGTCGACGTAGCGCTGCGTGGCGGGCAGGATCGCCGTGGCGTCCGCATAGCCGAGGCGTTCCAGCGCGGCGAGGTCGTGACGCAGCGATGCGGCGCGCTCGAGTGCCGGGTCCAGCAGCGGCGCGAGGCGGGGGTCATCGCGGTGCGTCGCGCACGCCGACTCGAGGTGGTCGTACACCGGCAGCAGCTGACGCTGCAGCCCCTGGTGCGCGCCGATGCTGCTCTCGCCGCCCATGAGGCGGGTCATGAAGCCGCGGTTCTCGGCGTGCTCGTGCGCGGCACGGGTGTGGTCGCGCAGCGCGGCCGACAGGGGCGGGGTGAGGGCCGTCGTCATGGATCCGAGCCTTTCTGATGAGGAAGGCTCACCTTAATAAAGGTCCACCTCCGCTCGGATCAATCGAACGGTTGATCCGAGACTCCACCTCCCCACCACGCCAGGCCGACGAGAGCGAGCCGCCTCTCGCTGCGCGGATGCCCGCAGGGGGCACGAGCGCGATGTGACAGAATGGGGAGGTTGGCCCCCGACGTACCGGGGGGAAGACCCCGAACCAGGGAGCAAGACCATGAGCAAGCGCGCACGCAAGCGTCGCAGCCGCAAGGGCAAGGGCGCGAACCACGGCAAGAAGCCCAACGCCTGAGCATCTGCCGCAGACGCGAACGAAGGCCGACCACCCTCACGGGATGGTCGGCCTTCGTCATGCTCGGTTCGGCGTCAGGCCTCGTAGCCCACCTCGGTGCGCTCGTAGGTGATGCGCGTGAGGATCGACGAGCGCAGTTGCTCCGGCGCCTGCTCACAGGCGCAAGCGCGCTTGATGAGCTTCTTGAGCAGCATGTCGCGCTCGTACTCCGTCAAACACGGGGGGCAGTCGAGCAGGTGAGCCTTGATCTCCTCGTACTGCTCGGCCGTCAGCTCACCGTCGATGTAGGCGTAGAGACGATCGACGTACTCGGGGCACTTGTCGCTCATTTCTTCGCCCCCTTCGCGGTGTCCGCCTCACCCTTGAGGAAGCCGCGCCCACGCGCGTAGTCCTCGAGTTGTTCACGCAGCAGCTTGCGTCCGCGGTGCAGGCGCGACATCACGGTGCCGATCGGCGTGTCCATGATCTTGGCGATCTCCTTGTAGGGGAAACCCTCGACGTCGGCGTAGTACACCGCGAGACGGAAGTCCTCCGGCAAGGCCTGCAGCGCCTTCTTGATGTCGCTGTCGGGCAGGTGATCGAGCGCTTCGTTCTCGGCCGACTTCAACCCCGTCGACGAGTGCGCCTCGGCCCGCGCGAGCTGGTAGTCCTCCACCTCGGCGGCGTCGGACTCGAGCGGCTGACGCTGCTTCTTGCGGTAAGAGTTGATGTACGTGTTCGTCTGGATGCGGTACAGCCACGCCTTGAGGTTCGTGCCCGGCTTGTACTGGTGGAAGGCTGCGAACGCCTTTGCGAACGTCTCCTGCACGAGATCCTCGGCGTCGCTCGGGTTGCGCGTCGTGCGCAGGGCGGCGCTGTAGAGCTGATCGAGGTACGGCATCGCGTCACGATCGAAGCGCGCGGCCCGCTCGGCCGGGGTCTCGGTACTCGGGTCGAAATCCTTGGAATCGGTGACGCTGCGTGGCGCCGCGCCGCCGTCTGGCTGCGGCGCGCCGAGGGCGTCGACCGTCGTGTTGTCTGTCATCGCGCTCAACCCTAGCGCGGGGTGCGGCGCGACACGAGACGCGCGCGTGCCCGCGCCACCGAAACCGGTGGTGAGGCTCAGCGCGGACGGTTCGACCGGAACCACGGGTGCTACCAGCATCGTGCTCACTTTCGACGTTCGAATGGCCCTCGTGGGCTTTCTGTTTCGCCGTCGTCAACACGATGAGTGGGCTGCGCTATTCCCCGCCCCGCTCTCGATATGAGTCAGGACGCGGCGGCCAGCCACCTGCGCACGGCGTCGACGACATCCTGCGGCTGCTTGCTGAATCCGTGCGGGCCCGCGACGGCGGCGACGTCGGCGCCGGGCAGCGCGGCGCGGATCGCGTCGGGGCCGCCGAAGGTGTCCGTGGCGCCTTGCACGACGAGCAGGGTAACGACCGCATCGAGCACGGCTTGCGCCTCGTCCGTGCGCCATTTCGACGGGTCGTCCGCCTTGCCCGGCGCCGCGAGCGGAAAAGCCAGCGCGACGACGGCGTCAGCGCCCGTCTCGACGGCGGTGCGGCACGCGACGCGGGCACCGGCGGAACGACCACCCTGCACGAAGCGGCCCGTGATCTCGCCCGCCTCGCGCAAGTGGCTCACGACGGCGCGCCAACCCTCGTCGAGGGTCTTCGGGGGCGTGGCGATCTTGCGGCCCGCGAGCACCCAGGGCTGGTCGACGAGGACGACACGCCACCCGTCATCGGCGAGGTCGAGCAAGCCCCACAGGTCGAGCGTGTTCGTGCCCTTGCCGGCGCCGTGTCCGAGGACGAGTGTTCCGACGGGCTGGTGTTTGCCGGTCGTCGTGACCGCCGCAGTCTCAGCGTTCGCAGACTCGGTGCTCGAGGACTCGGAGTTCTTCACCTCGGTGTTCGCGGGACCACCGACCGGATCGATGACGTAGGCGCGTGCCGGCCCGGCGTCCGTCTCGATGTCAAGAACGCGGTGCGCTCGTTCCGGCGCGACAGACCGGGAGGGACGTGGTTCGGCGGTCACTTCTCGGCCCCGATGATCTCGCCGGTCGCGGGGTCGACGACGCCCACGAGGTCGGATTCCGGCGCGGGTTCGATGAGGCCTGGGCCGTTCGTCCGATTCGAACTCACCGCGCGTGAGACGGGGTAGGCCTCGAAGGGGCTCGAATCGCCGGGCGTGAGGAACGTCGCGACGTCGGCGTCGTCGGTCAGCGTCGGGTCGAGCCACTCGGCCCATTGCTCGCGTTCGAGCGCGAGGGGCTGGCGATCGTGGATGCGGTCGAGGCCCTGCCCCGCGCTCGTCGTGATGATGGCGAACGTCGTCAGCCACGCGGCCGGGTCGCCGTCGGGCAGCGAACGATCGCACCAAAACTCGTAGAGGCCGGCGAATGCGACGTCCGTGCCGTCGACGCGGCGCATGTAGAACGGCTGCTTGCGCGGTTTGCCCTTGGCGTCGAGCGCCGTCGGTGACAGCTGCCACTCGTACCAACCCGACGCGGGCACGAGGCAGCGACGCGCGCGGGCGGCCTTCGCGAACGACGGTTTCTCGAGCAACGTCTCAGCGCGCGCGTTGATCATGCGCACGCCACCCTTGGTGTCCTTCGACCACGACGGCACGAGCCCCCACGTGAGGTGACGCAGCTGACGCTTCGCCTCGCCGCGCGAGCCGTCGTCGAGCCGCTCGGGACGGGTCAGGACGACGGGCGCCTGCTTCGTCGGCGCCATGTTGTAGTCGGGCTCACCGACAGGCGGGTTCTGCGGCGACGCGAGCAGCGACCGCGTCTGCTCGCCCGTCGCGTCGACGTCGACCTCGAACTCCTCGACCAATTCACCCGTGCTCGCACTGGCTGCGTATCTGCCGCACATGGGCCAAGCCTAAGAGGAGAGGTCGTCGTCTCACCCAGTCTTGCCCGGCTCCGGTGAAGAAAGCGACCATTCGCCGCCCGTCGTGCCTCCATCACTTCACCGAGCGCAACCGGCTTTCGGGCCCCCGGCGCTGCCCCTGCCCGTCTGGCACGCCCGGGTCTCAGGCGCGCCCGCTGCGCCACGACTGCAGGTCACGCTTCTGCTGGAGGTATTCGTCTGCACCGTCCGTCTCGAGCAGAAGTCGATCAAGACCACGCAGAGCAGCGACCTTGCCGCCCTCGTCGATCTGGCCGGTCAGACGCAGCAGCGTGAATGCTCTCGCCACCACCCAGGTCGCTTCGTCAACGGCATCGAGGGGCGACGTGCCGATCGCGGCGGCCGACTCCCGCCATTCTTCGTCCGTGTCGTACATCTCTCGCAGGCGCGTGGAGGACGTCAGCTCGTCCCGACGGCTCTCCCACTCCGCAAGCACACCGGCGGCCCCGTCACTGCCGAACGGAGACCATTCATCTGCGGGGTCGTCGTAGATGGGGTGCGTGAAATGCGCCGCGAAGCGCGGGTGCGATGGGTTCATCGCCCGGACCGCATCATTGACGCGCGCTGCACCCCCCACGAGCGTGGCGCCGCTGCGGTCATGCGCATCGCACCGACGTGAAGCGGCTCGGCTCACGTGATTCGTCAAGAAGAAAGCATCCGGAATCACACAACGCCTCCCCGCAGTGTCGAAAGACGGTGCCGGCTTGAACTTCCCCCTGACTTCGAACGACGGACCTGAATCGTCGACGTAGATGGAGCGTGCGATCCCCATGGCGATGGTGGGGGAAGCCTCGTCATGAGGAACGACGTAGAGGGAACGGCCATCCGCGTGACTCACGGCCAGGGTGTATCCCACTCCGCTATCCGCGACGATGGTATGAATCAGCTTTGCCTCGCGGATCGCCCGGCTCTTCCTGACGGGGAGCTCCCTACGGAAGGAACGTTGATCGACTCCCGCGAGAATCCTTTCGAACTCCGTCGTGTCCTCGAAGGCCATCCCCTTGATGGCGTCGATCATCTGGCTCAAGTAGGACGGCGCCGATGGCTCGGTCGACAGGGTCATGTCACTCAGCCCGGCCCTCATCGCCCGATCAGAACCCGTCAGGTCGGCAGCCATGTACGCCCTCCGGCCGGTGAGAGGAGTGGCAAGCGCGCCCAAGGCCTTCGTGACGTGACCGGCCGCGACATAAGCGGTTCGGAGAGACTCTTCTGTCAGGTCCCATTCTCCGAAGGGGTCCCTGTCATCGATGGTGACGGTTCGAAGTCTTGCCATCGTGTGCATCTCCCTGCCCCTGGATGCGAGGACGGTCGCGTCCACGACGAGACATCATGTTAGTCAGCCCCCACGCAGCTCTGCGGGGGCCGATCGGGCAGCTCCATCTGCGAGTTCGCCCACGGATCGGCCAGGATGGACCGCGCCCACTGCCCCACAGCGTTGGAGTGAGTGCGCAGCCGGGCGGCCGGTGGCAGTACAGGGCTCGCATGTTGTCGGTGGCGCCGACTAACGTGGGAGGCCAAGGCGTCGACGATCGACGCCGACCTTCACAGGAGGAGGAACCATGATCCGTCGCATCGCGCGTACCGCGCTCGCCAGCTACTTCCTCAACGAGGCGGCCAAGGCGTTCACCAACACGAAGTCGCAGGCCGCCGAGGCCGCGCCGTTCGTCGAGTTCGCCAGCCGCGAGAGCGGCAGCAAGGTGCCGAACGACCCCGAGATGATCGTCAAGGGCCAGGGCGCGCTCATGGGTGCCGCCGGCACCGCCCTCGCGCTCGGCAAGTTCCCGCGCCTGTCCGCGGCTCTGCTCGCCCCGACGGTCGGCGCGAACGCCTACATGCACGAGGCGTTCTGGGCCGAGAAGGACCCGGAGGTGAAGGCACGCAAGCAGTCCAACTTCTTCCGCACTGCCGCCATCGTCGGTGGCGTGCTGCTCGCCGCCGCCGACACCGCGGGCAAGCCGGGCCTCGCCTGGCGTACCTCGCACGGCGTCGACGTCACGCGCCGTGAGGCCAAGCGCGCCGCGAAGACGGCTCGTCGCGAGGCCAAGCTCATGGCCGCCGTCGCCGGGAGCAAGCTGCCCTCATGACCTCCGGCAGTACGAGCGCTCGCGCAGCGGGCCTCGACATGAAGAACTCCGACATGACGACCACCGCCGCGACGAGCGCCGCTTCCGCGAACCCGACGACCGACTGGCCCGCACCTCGCGCGGACCGGCCGGTCGTCGGCGCGTTCAGCGTCCCCGGCTCGAAATCCCTGACGAACCGCTACCTGGTCCTCGCCGCCCTCGCCGACGACGACTCTCTCCTGCGGGCGCCGTTGCGCTCGCGCGACACCCTCCTCATGGCGCAAGCACTGCGCTCGGTGGGCGTCCAGGTCGAGGACGTGCCCGGAGACTCCCCCGAGGGCGACGACTGGCACGTCACTCCTGCACCCTTTCGGGGCCCCGCGCAGGTCGACTGCGGCCTCGCCGGCACCGTCATGCGCTTCCTCCCGCCGGTCGCCGCCCTCGCGGACGGGCCGGTCGCCTTCGACGGCGACGAGCACGCCCGCAATCGCCCCATGGGTCCTGTCCTGCAGGCCCTCGCCGACCTCGGCGTCCGCATCGACGACGACGGCCGCCGCGCACTGCCGTTCACCGTCCACGGCACCGGAGCCGTCACGGGCGGGCGCGTCGAGGTCGACGCGTCGACGAGTTCGCAGTTCGTCTCCGCACTACTGCTCTCCGGCGCGCGCTTCGACGAGGGCGTGACGATCGTCCACACCGGCGCAACGCTGCCGAGCATCCCCCACATCGACATGACGGTCGAGGTGCTGCGTGACGCGGGCGTCGTCATCGAGGTCGGTGACGACGTCGACGCCGACGGGCGCGGCAGCTACGCGTGGAGCGTCGAACCCAGCGACATCCGCGCGCTCGACGTCATGGTCGAGCCCGACCTGTCGAACGCTGCCCCCTTCCTCGCGGCGGCCGCCGTCACGGGTGGCGAGGTGTTCATGGCCGACTGGCCGACGTTCACGACGCAGCCGGGCGATCACATCCGTGGCGTTCTCGAGCGCATGGGCTGCAAGGTGACGCTCGATCGTGACGGTCTGCGTGTGCGCGGCCCCGAAAGCGGTCGTCTGCGGGGCATCGACGTCGACCTCACCGAAGCGTCCGAGCTGACGCCCGTCGTCGTCGCCCTGTGCGCGCTCGCCGACGGTGGCAGCCGCATCCGCGGCGTCGCCCACATCCGCGGCCACGAGACCGATCGGCTCGCGGCGCTCTCGCGCGAGTTCACGGCGATCGGGGCGCAGGTGCACGAGACCGAGGACGGTCTTGTCATCACCCCGGTGCCGCGAGAAGTGCTGCACGGCGGGCTGTTCCACACGTACGACGATCACCGCATGGCGATGGCGGCTGCGGTCGTCGGGCTCGTCGTTGACGGCATCGTCGTCGAGAACGTCGGCACGACCGCCAAGACGCTGCCGCACTTCGACCGGCGGTGGGAGGCGCTGCTCGACGGCACGAGTGCGGCGCACGAGCCGGCGCTGCAGCGGACGGTCTGAGATGGCGAGTCGCAACTGGAGTGAGTCCGACGTGCGCGTGCGCCCCAACCGCAAGGGATCTCGGCCCCGCACGAAGGATCGCCCCAAGCACGCCGACGCCGTCATCGGCATGGTGACGGGTGTCGACCGCGGCCGCTGGTCGGTCCTGCTCGACGGACGGCAGATCACGGCGATGCGCGCCCGCGAGCTGACGCGCACGCCCATCGTCGTCGGTGACCGTGTTGCGCTCGTCGGCGACACGAGCGGTCACGAGGGCTCGCTCGCGCGCATCGTGCGCGTCGAGGAACGCTCGAGCGTGCTGCGCCGCACCGCCGACGACACCGACCCGTACGAGCGCGTCATCGTCGCGAACGCCGACCAGCTCGTCATGGTGACGGCGGTCGCGAACCCCGAGCCGCGGACCGGCCTCATCGACCGCTGCCTCGTCGCCGCCTACGACGCGGGGCTCGACCCGCTGCTCGCGCTGACGAAGGCCGACCTTGGCGACCCGGCGCCGTTCCTCGCGAACTACGCCGACCTCGACGTGCCGCACAGCGTCACGTCGGCGCACGAGCTGAGCGACGCCCAACGGGACGAGCTGATCGCGTCCGGTGGTCGTGTCGCCCGTGACCTCGACGGTCTCGACGACCTGCGCGCCCGCCTCGCCGGGCGTGTCAGCGTCCTCGTCGGGCACTCCGGCGTCGGCAAGTCGACACTCGTCAACGCCCTCGTTCCGGATGCCGCGCGCACGACCGGCCACGTCAACGACGTGACGGGACGCGGGCGCCACACCTCGACGTCGGCGATCGCCCTCGAACTTCCCGGGCCGGAGGGCGGCTGGATCATCGACACCCCCGGCATTCGTTCGTTCGGCCTCGCACACATCGACCCGACGACGATCGTCGACCACTTCCCTGAGCTCGCCCCCGGCACTGCCGAATGCCCACGCGGCTGCTCGCACGACGAGGCAGACTGCGCGCTCGACGCCTACGTCGCCGCGGGTCACGCCGGCACGACGGGCCCGGCGCGCCTGGCGTCGTTGCGTCGTCTGCTGCGCTCGCGCCACGTGCCCGACAAGGACGAGCACCTCGAGCGACGCTGAACCCGACCGCGGGGTAGACGAGTGAGCACTCACTCGCCTACCCCGCTACCGCGTGCTCGCGGTGCCGGCGAGCCGGTAGCGTGGGCGCAATGAGCGACACCCTGCGCGACCCCAGCCCGTACCACGACGACCTGCGCCTGGCCCACGTCCTCGCCGACTCGGTCGAAGAGATCACGATGTCGCGCTTCGGCGCCGCCGACCTGCAGGTCGAGTCGAAACCCGACCTCACCCCCGTGACGGAGGCCGACCGCGAGGCCGAACGCGTCATCCGCGAGAACCTCAAGCGCGCGCGCCCGCGCGACGCCATCAAGGGTGAGGAATTCGGCACGAGCGGCGACGCCGATCGGCTGTGGATCATCGACCCCATCGACGGGACGAAGAACTACGTGCGCGGTGTGCCCGTCTGGGCGACCCTCATCGCCCTCGTCGACGCGGGCACGCCCGTCGTCGGTCTCGTCGCCGCACCCGCACTGCACCGCCGCTGGTGGGCCGCGCAGGGCACCGGCGCGTGGACCGGACGCAGCCTCACGAGCGCGACGTCGATCAGCGTCTCGAAGGTCGACAGGCTGGCGGACGCCTCTCTCAGCTATTCCTCGTTCAACGGCTGGGCCGAACGTGGCAAGGACATGGACCTGTTCCGCCTGTCGAAGGAATGCTGGCGTTCACGCGCCTACGGCGACTTCTTCTCGCACATGCTCGTCGCGCAGGGAAGCGTCGACATCGCGCCCGAACCGGAGCTCGAGGACTACGACATGGCGGCGCTCGTGCCCATCGTCACCGAGGCGGGCGGCCGCTTCACCGGCCTCGACCGACGCCCCGGCTGCTGGAGCGGCAACGGCGTCTCGACGAACGGCCTGCTCCACGACGAGGTGCTCGCTCGTCTCGGCGACGACTCCCCCGCGCCGTCCCTCATCCCGGGCGAGTGACGACGACGGCGCCCCGCTCGCGTGAGCGGGGCGCCGTCGCGCATCGCACGGATTCGTGCGACCGGAATCAGGCCTTCGGCGTCTCAGACTGCTTCTCGAGCGCCGGCGCGTCCGCACCGTCAACGGCTTCGAGCTGCGCGCTGCCCTTCGACAGCTCGAGCAGGCCGGGCACGTCGACGCTCGGGTGGTACTTCTCCCCGAGTTCGGCGATCGCGAGACGCGCGTGGACCTGCTGCTCCGTGGTGGTGCGCTCGTCGCGGCTGTCGCTCGCGAACGCGACGGCCCAGCTCAGCATCGTCGACAGGCGCGACTTGAAGCCGATGATGTAGACGAGGTGAACGCCGAGCCACATGAGCCACGCGATGAACCCCTCCGTCTCGAGGCGGCCCACCTTCGTCACGGCCGAAAAACGGGAGATCGTCGCCATCGAGCCCTTGTCGAAGTACTTGAACTTCGCCGGGGCCGGCTCACCCTTGACGCCCGCGAGGATCGACTTGGCCGCGAACTTTCCGCCCTGGATCGCCACCTGCGCGACGCCGGGCAGCTTGTCGAGGCTCATCATGTCGCCGACGACGAAGATCTCCGGGTGGCCGGGCAGCGTCAGGTCGGGCTGCACGGAGATGCGCCCGGCGCGGTCGACCTCGGCGCCCGTCTTGTCACCGAGCAGCTTGCCGAGCGGGCTCGCGGCGACGCCTGCGGCCCACACCTTGCACGCGGAGTCGATGCGGGTGACGGTGCCGTCCTGCGTCTTCATCTCGATGCCCGTGGCGTCGACATTCGTCACCATCTGCCCGAGCAGCACCTCGACGCCCATGCTCTCGAGCTGCTTCTTCGCCTTCTCGCCGAGGTTCTTGCCGAACGGTGGCAGCACCTGCGGCGCCGCATCGACGAGGACGATGCGCGCGTCCTTGGGGTTGATGTGGCGGAAGTCCTCGGCGAGGGTGCGGTTGGCGAGTTCGCTGATCTGCCCGGCCATCTCGACGCCCGTCGGGCCGGCCCCGACGACGACGAACGTCAGCAGCGTGCGCACGTCGTCCCACTCGCCGGCGGCCGCGGCCACTTCCGCTGTCTCGAAGGCACCGAAGATGCGACCTCGCAGCTCGAGCGCGTCGTCGATGCTCTTCATGCCGGGCGCGAACTCGGCGAAGTGGTCATTGCCGAAGTACGACTGCCCCGCGCCGGCCGCGACGATGAGCGAGTCGTAGTCGTACGTCTGGGTCGAGTCCAGCAGTTGCGCGAAGACGCGCTTGTTCTGGACGTCGATGTCGCTGACCGTCCCCTGGAATACCTCGACGTTCTTGACCTTCTTGAGCACCTCGCGCGTGCTCGGGGCGATGACGCCCTCGCTGAGGATGCCGGTCGCGACCTGGTACAGCAGCGGCTGGAACAGGTGATGCGTCGTCGAGGAGATGAGGACGACGTCGACGTCCTCGTCCTTGAACTGGGTCGCGGCGAACAGACCGCCGAAGCCGGAGCCGATGATGACGACGCGGTGGCGCGTGGCGCTCTTGTGTGCAATACCCATGGATTCCTCGCAGATCTCGCGTGCGTGTCGCCTGGCCCGATCACGCTTGGACGCTGCCCCCAGCTTACTCATTCCCGACGCCCACCCATGGGTGTGTCGCGGCCGGTAGGCTGCCCCATGACACGGGCGCGCCCGACCACCGACATCGGCGGGCCGACACCCGGATGACAACGACGGATCGACGTAGGACGGGACGGCGCCCCGCGCCGCGAACGGAGTGGACGATGAGCGAACGAGGCCGCGAGCCGTACCCCATCCAGTGGAACGCGCCCGCCACGGGCACCGCGCAGCCGGCGTGGGCCGGGCCGCGACCAGATGCTCAGCTCGACGCGCCCGCCGGCCAGGCTGACGCTCCGGCTGCCGCCGGCGGACGCTCGTCGGGCGATGCCCCGGCCACGCCGCAGCAGAGGGATGCGCGACAGACGGACGCGAGCTCGGCCGACGAGCAGGGCGTCGGCCCGGCCGCTCCCGGGCAGCTCGGCAACCCGTGGAACGACGCCCAGCCCGCCGCCACGCCCGTGGGGTGGGCAGGCGAACAGCAGCCCGCCGGGCGGCCTGCGCCCGGCGATGCAGGTCAGCACGCGGCGCCCTCGGCGCCTCACGCGGTGGGCTCCGACCCCGCTGACGGTGCATCCGAGTCGCCGCGCCACGACCAGGCCGAC
>NZ_DCNR01000071.1:0-2469 GCF_002322065.1 Dermacoccus sp. UBA1591
GCCCGCTACCCCGGCCTTGCGGAGGGGATGCGTACATCGACAGGGTTCTACGCCCCCTGATCGTTTGGCAGAGTGTGAGGCAGCAGCGGGCAAGCAGCCGGGTTCGGCCGAGAGTCGGACGTCAAGACGCGCAAGACGCGCAAGACGCGCAAGACGAGAGCGAACGGGAAGATCATGACCCCACGACGCGCCGCGTCATCGTCCGCGCCCATCCGTCTGACGCGGCGTGGGCGCATCGTCGTGACGTGCCTCGTCGTCGCGCTTTGCGCGGGATTGCTGCTGCTCATGACGTCGACACGCTCGGACCCGCAGCCCGTCACGTCGTTCGACGCGCCCCTCGGCACGCTGGACGAGTCGAAGGTGCCGAACGGCTGGGGGCCGCTCGTCGCGGCGGCGTCACGCGAATCGGGCGTGCCCGGCGCTGTGCTCGCTGCGCAGCTCGAGGTCGAGTCGAAGTGGAACCCGAAGGCCGTCTCGCACGCGAACGCCAAGGGGCTCGCCCAGTTCACGCCCGATGCGTGGGCCAGCCACGGCAAGGGCGACCCGTTCGACCCCGCCGACGCCATCGCCGCACAGGGGCGTTTGATGCGTGAGCTGAAGCAGCGGGCCGAACGTTCAGGCATCGCCGACAACCCCATGCGCCTCGCGCTCGCCGGCTACAACGCAGGCTTCGGCAACGTGACGAAGTACCAGGGCGTCCCGCCGTTCGCGGAGACGGAACACTACGTCGACGCCATCGCCCACGCGATGGGCAAGTACGCCAAGCCCCTGCCGCCGACGAGTGGTGCGTCGATGGGCGGGGCCGCGAGGAGTGGAGCGACGCGACCTGCGTCGTGACCCGCGTGTCTGCTGGACCGAATGTGGATGCAAATCGCAGAAGGGGCGGGCCGGTCGGGACCTGGCACAACGGCGGTTTTCGTCCACATTCGTCGCGCCGACGAGTGGTGGGCCCTGTGGGGCTCGAACCCACAACCTACGGATTAAAAGTCCGCAGCTCTGCCAATTGAGCTAAAGGCCCTTGCTGCTCGGCTCCTGGCACCCAGATCCTTGCATCGGGCTCGATGCGCCAGAAGAGAATCGTGACGAGTCGTCCGACTCACGATCGTCGACTCGCACGGCCACCGTGCAGCGCGAGACAGCCTAGCCCCGCCCGACGCGTCACGACGAACCGGGCGGGGCGAGCCTTGCGAGCGGGTGCCGACTAACGGGGCGAGCGGCGGCTCAGCTGTAGGCCGGGCGGTCGCCGTCCTCGGGTTCGACGTGCGTGCGCCGCTCCTCGTCGGTGCTGGTCACCGCACCGGGCAGCGCGTGCTCGGCGATGATGCGACCGGAGTCATCGCTGATGACGACAGTGCTGTGCTCCGCCATCGTCAGGTTCTCGGCGAGCTGGTCACGCGTGAGCTTCGGCATGTTCATGCCCAGACGCTCGAAGCCTGCGTCGAGCAGTTCCATCGCGCCGTCACGATCGCCCGGCCGCACTCGCCCGGCGACGTCGCCGAGCATGTCCGCGAACCGGCTGAGCGAACCCTCGCCGTACTCCTCGGTGAACTTCTCGTTCACCACGTAGTTCCACGTCCCCATGACGCACCACCTTTCCTCACTGCCACGCTACTGCGTTGTCGCACTATGGAACACCCCCGGGGCCGCCCGAGGTCACACTGGGCATCCCCCGCGTCGCCATCGATCGCCGCGTCGTCCCGAGGCCGTGCTGGAGCTCGGGGTGTCATCGGTCTCCGACGACGCCCCGAGCTCACCCGCGCGCCCGGATCGCCGTCGATCACCCACGGCGCCCGAATGGCTGCCTCAGCCCACCGATGCCGCCGCCGTCAGCGGCACGCCCGTCCTCGACTCGAGCTCGGCGAACGTCACGTCCGGTGCGAGTTCGGTGACGACGAGACCGTCGGGCGTCACGTCGATGACGGCGAGGTCGGTGATGATGCGCTCGACGACACCGAGCCCCGTGATCGGCAGGGTGCACGCGGGCAGGATCTTGGGCGATCCGTCCTTCGCGCAGTGCTCCATGAGGACGATGACCTTCTTCGCGCCGTGCACGAGATCCATCGCGCCACCCATGCCCTTGACCATCTTGCCCGGGATCATCCAGTTCGCGATGTCACCGTCCGCCGACACCTGCATGGCACCGAGGATGGCCGCATCGACCTTGCCGCCCCGGATCATGCCGAACGACATCGCCGAGTCGAACGTCGAGGCGCCGCGCCGCAGCGTCACCGTCTCCTTGCCCGCATTGATGAGGTCGGGATCGACGGCGCCATCGCTCGGATACGCGCCTACCCCCAGCAGCCCGTTCTCCGACTGCAGGACGAGTTCGACGTCGTCCGCCACGTAGTTCGGCACGAGCGTCGGCAACCCGATGCCCAGGTTGACGTAATCGCCGTCCTGCAGCTCCGCCGCAGCACGCGCCGCCATCTGCTCTCGCGTCCAGGCCATGTCAGTCACCCTCCGTCTCGC
>NZ_DCNR01000071.1:2535-7702 GCF_002322065.1 Dermacoccus sp. UBA1591
CACTCTCGGTCGAACGCACGTCCCCCGAACAGTCGCCCATCCATCTCAGTCGCCCTCCGTCTCGCGGGTCGTGCGCTTCTCGATCCGCTTGTCGTCAGCCTGTTCGGACGTCAATTCCACGACTCGCTGCACGTAGATGCCGGGCAGGTGGACGTCGTCGGGGTGGATGTCGCCCGGCTCGACGAGCTGCTCCACCTCCGCGACGACGACGCGGCCCGCCATCGCGCACAGCGGGTTGAAGTTGCGCGCCGACAGGTTGAACACCAGGTTGCCGTGACGATCACCCTTCGCCGCACGCACGAGTGCGAAGTCCGTCGTGATGGCCTCCTCGAGCACGTACGGCTTCGCGTCGTCGCCGTCACCGTAGACGCGCGTCTCCTTCGCCGGTGAGGCCTTCTCTACCGAGCCGTCGGCCGCGTACTTCCACGGCATGCCGCCGTCGGCGACCTGCGTACCCACACCCGTCGCCGTGTAGAACGCGGGGATGCCTGCGCCACCGGCGCGCAACTTCTCCGCGAGGGTGCCCTGCGGCGTCAGGTGCACCTCCAGCTCGCCCTCGAGGTACTGGCGCGCGAATTCCTTGTTCTCGCCCACGTACGACGCGATGACGGTGCGCAGGCGCCCGTCGCGCAGCAGCACGCCGAGACCCCAGTCGTCGACCCCACAGTTGTTGGAGACGACGTCAAGATCCTTCGCGCCGTGCTCGTGCAGCGCCGCGATGAGGACGCTCGGGATGCCGCACAGCCCGAACCCTCCGACGGCGAGCGACGAACCGTCACCGATGTCGGCGACCGCTTCCGCAGCCGAGGCCACCACCTTGTCCATGAACCCTCCAGATCGCGCTTCGTGAGATGCACCTCACACCATGCCGACTTCAGTTAATCATCCTTAACCGAGGCGTGGGGGTGCGGCTTGCGACCGGCCCCGCGCGCGACGACACTTCGAGCATGACGAGCCAGCTGCGCGAACCCCTGTACGGCCTCCTCCTCGACGTCGACGGACCCATCGCGAGCCCGGTGACGCGCACCGTCGCGATCCCGTCGATCGCCACGGATCTCGTCGCGATGGCGCGGGCGGGCGTCCCCATCGTGTTCAACACGGGTCGCTCCGACGACTTCGTCGCAGCCACCGTCATGCCCGCCCTGCTCGACGCCGGACTACCCGACGACGCGCCCGTCATCGCCGTCTGTGAGAAGGGCGCGACGTGGTTCACCCCGACGCGCGCGCACCTGCGCAACGCGGGCGTCGACCTGCGCGTCGACGACGCCCTGCGCGTTCCGACGGGGCTCGTCGAGTACTGCCGCAGTATCGCCCCCGATTTCGACGACGCCATGTTCTTCGACGACACGAAGAAGGCCATGGTGAGCCTCGAGGCGCACCATGGCATCGACCTCGACGTCTACCGCGAACGTCAGCACGCGTTCGATCAGCGGGTTTGGGATTACCTCGCCGAGCAGGAGATCGGCGTCGTCTGGGGTGAGCGAGAAGCGCTCAACGGCAGTGAAGACATCGCCGTCCGCATCGATCCGACGATCATCTCGACCGACATCGAGCACGTCGGGGTCGGCAAGAACGTCGGTGCCGACAAGGCGATCGAACTGCTCGCCACGCGCGGCATCACCCCGCGCGAGTGGCGCACCCTCGGCGATTCACGCAGCGACTACGCGATGGCTGATCGTCTGCACGAGCGTGGATTCGTCGTGCGCCACGGCGACGTTCGCCGCGCCGACGGCCTGCTCGAGCGCACCTACCCCGTCGAGGTCACGCCCGATCCGGCGCTGACGAACGACGCCGCCGGTGCCGCGTTCCTCACGCGATGGCGCGCCGACGTCAAGCGCGGCGAGGCATCGGCGGCGTTCTGACGGAGCGGTTCGCGGCCAGAACAACGGGCCGAGGAAATATCGCGTCCCTAACCACCGTTGTCGCATGGGCCCCACGAGGCGCGGTCCGTGGCCGCGCCCGATCCTGACGAAAGGCCCCCGCATGCCCCAGCTGTTCGAACCCCTCACCCTGCGCGACGTCGAGTTCCGCAACCGCATCTGGCTCACGCCGATGTGTCAGTACAGCTGCGAGGCGTGCGACGGTATCCCGACCGCGTGGCACTTCGTCCACTACGCGACGCGCGCCGTCGGTGGTTTCGGGCTCGTGCTGACGGAGGCCACCGCCGTCGCGCCCGAGGGGCGCATCAGCCCCCAGGACGCCGGCCTGTGGAACCACGACCAGGTGGCCGCATGGCGCCGCGTCGTCGACGCCGTCCACGCGAACGGCGCGAAGATCGGAGTCCAGCTCGCGCACGCCGGACGCAAGGCGTCGACCTACCGCCCCTTCGCGGGTGAGCCCTCCGGCAGCGTGCCCGTCGACGCAGGCGGTTGGGAGGCTCTCGGCCCGTCCGCGGTCGCCTTCGACGGTTACGCAACGCCCCGCGCCATGACGCTCGCCGACATCGACGACGTCGTGGACGCCTTCGTCGACGCCGCCCGACGCGCGGACGAGGCCGGTTTCGACGTCGTCGAGCTCCACGCAGCGCACGGCTACCTGCTGCACGAGTTCCTCTCCCCTGCCTCCAACCGCCGTGACGACGAGTACGGCGGCTCCTTCGAGAACCGCGCCCGTCTGCTGCTACGCATCGCGACCGAGGTGCGCGGGGCCTGGCCGGAGGCGAAGCCGCTCTTCGTGCGGGTCTCGGCCACCGATTGGGCCGAGACGGGCTGGAACATCGACGAGACCGTCCGCCTCGCTCGCGAGCTGAAGTCCGTCGGCGTCGACCTCGTCGACACGAGCACCGGCGGCAACGTGCCCGCCGACATCCCCGTAGGGCCCAACTACCAGGTGCGTTTCGCGTCCGAGATCCGGCGCGGGGCCGATATTGCGACCGGAGCCGTGGGACTCATCACGGAGCCCGCGCAGGCCGAGGCGATCCTCACCGAGGGCGACGCCGACGTCGTCCTCATCGGACGAGCAGGCCTGCGCGAGCCGTATTGGCCGCTGCGCGCCGCCGCCGAACTGGGTCTGACATGGCACGAGACGCCGTATCCGGCGCAGTACACGCGCGGCGCGTGGGAGCACGCCCGGGGCTGAGATGCCGTCGACCGCCCCGGCCCTCGAGAACGTCGGGGCGGTCTTCCCGGCCGAAGAATGCGGACGACGACGCCGGAATCATCCGGCTCCCGTCAGGCCGGTCGTACGTCCGCTGCCTTCCCCTCGTCCGTGTCGGTCTGCGCCGCCCCGGCGAACTGTGCCTCGTACAACCGCCAGTAGGCGCCGCGCGCGGCGAGCAGATCGTCGTGCGAGCCCTGTTCGACGATGCCGCCGTTCTCCATGACGAGAATGATGTCGGCGTCACGGATCGTCGACAGTCGGTGGGCGATGACGAAGCTCGTGCGATCCTGACGCAGCGCCGCCATTGCCTGCTGGAGCGTCGCCTCCGTGCGCGTGTCGACCGATGACGTCGCCTCGTCGAGGATGAGGATGTCGGGCCGCGCGAGGAAGGCGCGCGCGATGGTGATGAGCTGACGCTCACCCGTCGAGATGGAGCCGCCCTCGTCGTCGATGATCGTGTCATAGCCGTCGGGCAGTGAGTGCACGAACCGGTCGACGAACGTCGCGCGAGCGGCTTCGAGCAGTTCGTCGTCGCTCGCGTCGAGCCGCCCGTAGCGCAGGTTGTCGGCGATCGTGCCGCGGAACAGCCAACTGTCCTGCAGCACCATCCCGAAGTGGGAGCGCAACTCCTCGCGTGGCACGTCACGCACGTCGACCCCGTCGACGAGGATGCGACCCGCATCGACGTCGTAGAAGCGCATGACGAGGTTGACGAGCGTCGTCTTGCCCGCACCCGTCGGCCCGACGATGGCGACCGTCTGGCCGGGCTCGATCCGCAGGTCGAGGCCCGTGATGAGCGACGCGTCAGGGTCGTAACCGAAGCGCACGTCATCGAAGACGACCTCTCCGCGCAGCGGCGTCGGCAGGTGCGCGTTCTCGCCGGCACCGCGCCCGCGGGCGTCGCGCGACTCCTCCGGCGCGTCGAGCACCTCGAACACGCGCTCGGCGCTCGCGACGCCGGACTGCAGCAGGTTGATCATCGACGCGATCTGCGTGACGGGCTGCGTGAACTGGCGCGAGTACTGGATGAACGCGGTGACGTCACCGAGCGTCATCTGCCCCGACGCGACGCGCACGCCGCCGATGACGCAGATCGCGACGTACTGCAGGTTGCCGACGAACATCATGATCGGCATCATCAGCCCCGACAGGAACTGCGCGCGGCGCGAGACCTCCGTCAAGGAGGCGTTGGTCGACGCGAACGCCGCCTCCACCTGCGGCCCGCGCCCGAAGACCTTGACGAGCTCGTGCGCCGTGAACGCCTCCTCGATCTGCCCGTTGAGCGTGCCCGTGTGCGCCCACTGGGCCACGTACTGCCCCTGCGAACGCTTCATGATCTGCCCGGCGACGAGCATGACGAGGGGAATGGTCAGCAGTGCGACGATCGTCAGCTGCCACGAGACCGTCAGCATCATGACGACGACGCCGAGCACCGTGCAGATCGACACGAGCAGCTGCCCCGCCGACTGCTGCATCGACTGCCCGACGTTGTCGATGTCGTTCGTCACGCGCGAGAGCAGCTCGCCGCGCGGGCGCGAGTCGACATAGGCCAGCGGCACGCGCTGCAGCTTGGCGTCGACGTCGGCGCGCAGTTTCTCCACCGTCCGTTGCACGACGGTGTTGAGCAGACGCGCCTGCACGACCTGCAGCAGCGATGCGACGACATAGAGCGCGACGACGGTGAGCAGGATCGTCGCGACACGGTCGAAGTCGATGCCCGCGCCCGGCACGAGGTCCATCGCCGCGACCATGTCGGCCATCTTCGACTGCCCCGACGCGCGCAGCGCCGCCACGGCCTGTGCCTTCGTCGAGCCCAGGGTCAGATGCATGCTCACCGAGCCCGCGAACACTGCGTCGACGGCCTTGCCGAGCACCTTCGGCGCGACGACGTTCATGACGACGGCCGTGACGCTGAGCGCCAGTACCGCGATGACGCGCAGCCGATGCGGTTTCAGCAGCCCGATGAGGCGGCGCGCGGATGCGCCGAAGTTCAGCGACTTCTCCGCGGGCGCCATCGCCGCGCCATGACCCCCGCGACGCGGCCCTCCGGCCGGCGGGCCCGGCGGGC
>NZ_DCNR01000072.1:0-27947 GCF_002322065.1 Dermacoccus sp. UBA1591
CGACTTCAACTCGGCGCTTGGAACCACATCGCTGTAATTCGTTGCGTCCCAGTCGAATTGGTGACCAAGAGCCGTCCGAGTGAGTGGCTGTTTCCAGCTCCTCGCTCGCGGCGACTCAGAGAACATTACACAGCGCGGCGGGTGCTGCCAAATCGACAGCCCGGGTGCGGCCACCACCCCGGGATGCGCAACGGGGACCCACCGTCATGGTGAGCCCCCGCTGTCGTCTCGGTCAGTGCGCGAGCCGCGCGGCTGCCTGGTGCTTGCGCCCACGCTTGATGATCGCGGCCACGCCGTGGAGGAAGTCGTCAGCGCTCAGTTCGTGCTCCGGGTCGTCGAACTTCGCGTTGTTCACGGAGATGGCGCCGTCCCCGATGAGACGTCGGGCCGCATTGCGAGACTCCGCGATGCCCACCGCGATGAGCGCGTCCGTCAGGGTGGTACCCGGCGAAACCTCTCCCCCAGGCAACTCCGCGACGGCGTCACGCAGCGTCCCCGCGTCGAGGGCCGTCACGTCACCCTTGCCGAACATCGCCTCACTCGCCGCGATGGCGCCGGCCGTCGCCGCCTCACCGTGCACGAGCGTCGTGACGTCGGCCGCCAGCGTCTTCTGCGCCACTCGCTTGAAGGGTTCCTCGGCCACGGCGCGTTCGAGCTCCGCGACCTCGTCCTTCGTCCGATCGGTCATGAACTTGATGAGCTTGATGACCTCGGAATCCTCGACGTTGAGGAAGTACTGGTAGAAGACGTACGGGCTCGTCATCTGCGCGTCGAGCCAGATGGCATTGCCCTCCGACTTGCCGTACTTCTGCCCGGACGCGTCCGTGAGCAGCGGCGAGGTGAGCACGTGCACACTCTTGCCCTCCACCGAACGGATGAGATCAGAGCCGGCGATGAGGTTGCCCCACTGATCGGAGCCGCCGAGCTGCAAGGTGCAGCCGTACTCGCGGAACAGGTGCAGGTAGTCGAGGGCCTGCAGGATCTGGTAGCTGAACTCCGTGTAGCTGATGCCCTGCTCGGAATTGAGGCGCGCCGCGACGGCGTCCTTCTTGATCATCCCGTTGACGCGGAAGTGCTTGCCGTAGTCACGCAGGAAGTCGAGGGCCGAGATGCCCTGAGTCCAGTCGAGGTTGTTGACCGCGATGGCGGGGTTGTCGCCGTCGAAGTCGAGGAACGGCTGCACCTGCTCACGGATGCGCGCGACCCATTGCGCCGTCTGGTCCTTCGTCTTGAGCACGCGCTCCGCGCTAGGGCGCGGATCACCGATGAGACCCGTCGAACCTCCGACGAGGACGATGACGCGATGCCCGGCGCGCTGGAGCCGTCGCAGCTGGATCAGCTGGACCAGGTTGCCGAAGTGCAGGGACGGCGCCGTCGGGTCGAAGCCGCAATACACCGTGAGCGGTCCGTTCGCGAGCGCGTCACGCAGCTGCGTCTCGTCGGTGGTCTGCGCCACCGCTCCGCGCCACTGCAGCTCGTCGAGGATGTTGCTCACGTCGTCCCTTTCGTCAGATGATTCGGTTGCGCGGATCACGCACCCACCCCAGAGTCTCCCACGACCGCCCGATCCGGCGCGCCTGCTGCGTGGAGGGCGCCGCTGCAACGGGCTGCGTCAGCGCTTGCGCACCCGCGTCACCGCGGCGCGGTAGGCGGATACGCTCGGCTCGCCCGGGATCCAGAAGCGCCAGGGGAAGCTCTCGCCCTCACCGCCCGGCCCGCTCACGCCGACACGCGGGCCGGTGAGGTACTCGGGCGCGACGTGGCCGTCCGGTCGACGGACGACGACCTGGGCATCCGGCCCGACGACGGGAGTGCCGCCGAGGATCGGCTCGATCGCGAGCGCCTTCGCGAGGTTGCCCGGGCCACGAGCGAGATGGGCGTCCTTGGGAAGCGGCGCGCCCTCGCGTGCACTCGCCATGCGCCGCTCCCGCGCGAGGTCGAGGCCGTCGATGATCTCGCCAGAACGGACGAGGCAACCGGCCGACTCTCCGTCAGCCCCGCAGACGAGGTTCAGGGCCCGGTGGATGCCGTAGTTGATGTAGACGTAGCAGGTGCCGGGCGGGCCGAACAGCGCGGAGTTGCGGTCGGTGCGGCGCTTGAAGCCGTGCGAACCCGGGTCGACGGCGCCATGGTAGGCCTCCACCTCGGTGATACGCAGCGTCACCCCCGCGTGCGAGACGGTGAGGCCCAAGAGCTTCGGCGCGACGTCGACGGGCGGATGGGCGAAGAACGATGAGTCGAGATCCGGCACGCCGACATTGTGCCGCCCACGCCCGATTCGGGCCACCTCCCTCGGCGTGAGGCCCCGCACGCGATGTTGCCCAGGTTTCGGGGGCGTCGGCCCCCGAAACCCGGGCAACATCGAGCGTCAGCGTGAGCGGACGTCGAGCGTCAGCGGATGTCGATGGGTCGGCTCGCCCAGGTACGCAGTTCGCTCGACTTCGCGTGCGCGGCCTCGAGCTGTTCGGCGACGCGGTCGGGAGCCGTCCCGCCCGTCGCGTTGCGGGAGGCGAGTGAACCGGGCACGCTCAGCACCTCGCGCACACCCGGCGTCAGGTGCTCGCTGATGGCGGCGAGGTCATCGTCGCTCAGATCCCACAGCTCGATTCCGCGCTGCTCGCACGCCTGGACGCACTCCCCTGCGACCTCGTGCGCGATACGGAACGGCACGCCCTCACGCACGAGCCACTCGGCGATGTCGGTGGCGAGCGAGAAGCCCTGCGGCGCGAGGGATTCGAGACGCTCCGGGTGGAAGGTGAGCGTCGCCGTCATGCCCGCGAAGGCCGGCAGCAGCAGCTCGAGGGTGTCGACGGCGTCGAAGACCGGCTCTTTGTCCTCCTGCAGATCTCGGTTGTAGGCGAGCGGGAGCGCCTTGAGCGTCGTCATCAGGCCTGCGAGATCCCCGACGAGACGGCCCGCCTTGCCGCGCGCCAGCTCGGCGACGTCGGGGTTCTTCTTCTGCGGCATGATGCTCGAGCCGGTCGAGAACGCGTCGTCGAGGGTGACGAAGCTGAACTCCTTCGTCGCCCACAGCACCACCTCCTCCGCGATGCGGCTGATGTCGACCGCCGACATTGCGGCGACGAACGCGAACTCGGCGACGAAGTCACGCGACGCGGTGCCGTCGATGCTGTTCTCGACGGGGCGCGAGAAGCCCAGATCGTCGGCCACCGAGGCCGGGTCGAGACCCAGCGACGACCCCGCGAGCGCGCCCGAGCCATACGGCGAGGCGTCGGTGCGTCGATCCCAGTCGCCGAAGCGCTCGACGTCGCGCAGCAACGCCCACGCGTGCGCGAGCAGGTGGTGGCTCAGCAGCACGGGCTGTGCGTGCTGCAGGTGCGTACGCCCCGGCATCGCGACACCGAGATGCGTCTGCGCCTGCGAGACGAGCGCGTCGACGACGTCGAGCAGCAGCGCGGCGACCGAGCGCGCGTGATCACGCAGGTACATGCGGAACAGCGTCGCGACCTGGTCGTTGCGCGAACGTCCGGCCCGCAGGCGACCGCCGACGTCGGCGCCGGCGCGCTCGATGAGGCCGCGCTCGAGGGCCGTGTGGACGTCCTCGTCCTCCTGCGCCGGCGTGAACGCGCCCGACTCGACGTCGTCGAGCAACTGCTGCAGCGCCGCGAGCATGGCCGCGAGCGCTTCGTCGTCGAGCAGACCGGCGCGATGCAGCACGCGCGCGTGCGCCCGCGAACCGGCGATGTCATAGGGCGCGAGGCGCCAGTCGAAGTGCGTCGACTTGCTCAGCGCGGCGAGCGCATCCGCCGGGCCACCGGCGAAGCGACCTCCCCAGAGGCTGAGGCGGGCGTCGGGCTGGGTCATGGGGTGAACCTCTCCTTCATCGGATGGATCGGGCGCGGGGCGCCGGGGAGATTGGAACGGTTGGAGCAGGGCTCGAGGGCTCAGACGCCGCGAATGTCGCCGCGTGAACCGGCGTCGGGATCGCCGCTTTCCTGGGCGTCGTCATCGTGGTCGGTGGAGGCGAGATCGTCCGTACGGCCGGCGAGTTCCAGGAAGCGCTTGGCGACGGGCGCCGCCCCCTGCGGGTCGCGGCAGATCACCATGATCGTGTCGTCGCCGGCGATCGTGCCGAGGACGTCGGTGAACTCCGCGTGGTCGATCGCCGAGGCGAGAAAGTTCGCCGCGCCCGGCGGGGTGCGCAGGATGACGAGGTTCGCCGACGACTCCGCTGTCACGAGCAACTCGCCCGACAGCCGGCGCAATCGTTGGACCGCCTCGGTGCGCGCGGCGCCCGCCCGAGGCGTGCGGTCACCGCCCTCGCCGGGCACGGCGTAGACGAGCGTGCGGCCCTGACGCACCTTGACCGCGCCGAGCTCGACGAGATCACGTGACAGCGTCGCCTGCGTGACGTCGACGCCGTCAGCGAGCAGCCGCTCGGCGAGATCCGTCTGCGACCGGATGGACTCGCGCCCGAGGATCTCGCGGATGCGCTGATGGCGCGCACCCTTCGTCTGCGCCATCATGCGTGCTCCGCGAGGAACGTCAGCAGCGCCTTCTGCGCATGCAGCCGGTTCTCCGCCTCGTCCCACACGACCGAGGCGGGGCCGTCGATGACGTCCGCGGCGATCTCGAAACCACGGTATGCCGGCAGGCAGTGCATGACGATCGCGTCAGGCGCCGCGTGCGCCATCAGCTCGCTCGTCACGCTGAAGGCGCTGAACGGATTGCTCTCGCCCTTGCGCGTGCTCGCCTCGTCCTCCATGCCCATCGACACCCACGTGTCGGTGATGACGACGTCCGCGCCCGTCACGGCTTCGATGGCGTCCTCGCTCGCATGCGCGCCGCCGCAGGTCGTCGCGGCGATCTCCTTGGCGCGCTCGAGGATCGCCGGATCCGGGCCGTACCCGTGCGGGCCGGCGACGGTGATGTCGGCGCCGGCCGTCGCGAAACCGAGCAGGTAGCTGTGGGCCATGTTGTTCGCAGCGTCACCGACGTAGGCGACCTTGCGACCGGCAGCGCTGCCCTTGTGTTCGGCGACCGTCAGCAGGTCGGCGAGGATCTGGCAGGGGTGGAAGGCGTCCGTCAGGGCGTTGACCACGGGCACGCCCGCGTGCTCGGCCATCTCTTCGAGGCGGTCCTGGCCGTAGGTGCGCCACACGATCGCGCTGACCTGGCGCCCAAGCACCTTCGCGACGTCGTGGATCGACTCACGCGTGCCGATCTGCGCGAGCTTGCCGTCGACGATCATCGGGTGCCCGCCGAGCTCGGCGACCCCCACGCTGAAGCTGAGCTGAGTGCGCAGCGTCGGCTTGTCGAAGATGATGGCGACGCCCTGGGGACCCGCGAACGGCTGCTTGGCGTGCCGGTCTCGTTTGAGCGTCGCCGCGAGCGCGAGCACCTCGGCCTGCTCGGCGGGGCTCAGGTCGTCGTCACGCAGGAAGTGGCGGGTCATGAGGCGTTCTCCTCGGTCTCGGCGGCATCGAGCAGGCCGGGCAGCGCGGCGACGAAGGTGTCGACCTGCTCGGCCGTGATGACGAGTGGCGGGGCCAGGCGGATGACGTCCGGGCCCGTCGCGTTGATGATGAAACCCGCCTCGCGGGCTCGGACGACGACACGCTGCGCGAGCGGGTCGCGCAGCACGATGCCGCGCAGCAGGCCGCGGCCGCGGACGGTAACGACGCGTTCGTCGCCGAGATTCTCGACAGCCTCGACGAGGTGCTCCCCCAGCCGCCGCGCCTGCTCTCGCAGGCGTTCGTCCTCGATCGTGCGCATGACGGCGACGCCCGCGGCGCACGCCAGCGGGTTGCCACCGAACGTCGAACCGTGCTGGCCGGCCTCGAACATCGTCGAGGCGGCACCGAAGGTGACGAGCGCACCGATCGGCACACCGCCGCCGAGGCCCTTGGCGAGCGTGATGGCGTCCGGCATGACCTCGGGTGCGATCGTCTGGAAGCCGAACCACTCGCCGGTGCGTGCAACGCCCGTCTGCACTTCGTCGATGATGAGCAACGCCCCGCGTTCGCGCGTCACCTCGCGGGCCGCGCGCAGGTATTCGGGCGAGGCCTCGATGACGCCCGCCTCACCCTGGATGGGTTCGAGGATCACCGCGCCCACCGTGTCGTCGACGGCTGCCCGTAGCGCCTCGACGTCGTGGTAGGGCACGCGCGTGACGCCCGGGACCAGCGGTTCGAACGGCTCGCGGTAGGCCTGCTTGGAGGTGAGCGACAGCGCGCCCAGCGTGCGGCCATGGAAGCCGCCGTCCGCGACGACGACACCGGGGCGAGCGGTACGGCGCGCCAGCTTGAACGCCGCCTCGTTGGCCTCGGCGCCGGAGTTGCAGAAGAAGACGCGAGTGTCGCCGTCGCCACCCGACGCGGCGACCAAGCGTTCGGCGAGCTCGATCTGCGGGCGCGTCGTGAAGAAGTTGGACACGTGGATGAGCTTCGCCGCCTGCTCGCTCACCGCGGCGACGAGCGCGGGGTGGGCATGGCCGAGAACGTTGACCGCGATACCGGCGAGCAGATCGAGGTACTCGCGGCCCTCGACGTCGCGAACAACGGCGCCCTCGCCGCGCTCGAGGACGAGCCCGGGCGCCCCGAAGACCCCCATGAGGGAGGCGCCGTAGCGCTGCGTCAGATCCCCGTGCGTCGGCATCGTGGACGCCGGGGCGTCATGGTCGGCCGGGTTCATCGGCGTCCTCCTGAGGTGATCATCGTGCCGATCCCTTCGTCCGTGAAGATCTCGAGCAGGATGGAGTGCGGGCGTCGCCCGTTGACGACGTGGGTGTGCGGCACGCCCCCGCGCACGGCGCGGATGCAGGCCTCGAGCTTGGGAACCATGCCCGAGTCGACCGTCGCGAGCATGCGTTCGGCCTCGTCGACGGGCAGCTTCGACAGCAGCGACGACTCGTCCGGCCAGTTCGCGTAGACCCCCTCGACGTCCGTGAGCACGACGAGCTTGTGCGCGCCGAGCGCGACGGCGAGAGCACTCGCGGCGGTGTCGGCGTTGACGTTGAGCACCTGCCCCTCGCGCTCGAGGTCGGGCGCCACGGACGAGATGACGGGGATGCGCCCCGAGTGCGCGAGGTCACGCACGATCTGCGGGTCGACCATCTCGACGTCACCGACGAGGCCGACGTCGACGGCCTCACCGTCGACGATGGCGGGGCGGCGGCGGGCGCCGAACAGGCCTGCATCCTCGCCGGAGAGGCCGAACGCCATCGGGCCGTGATTGTTGATGAGGCCGACGAGTTCGCGCGAGACCTGGCCCGTCAGCACCATGCGCACGACTTCCATCGTCTCGGGCGTCGTGACGCGCAGGCCGCCGCGGAACTCGCTCTTCATCCCGAGCCGGTTGAGCATCGCGGCGATCTGCGGGCCGCCGCCGTGGACGACGACGGGGCGTAGCCCGGCGTAACGCAGGAAGGCGATGTCTTCGGCGAAGGCGCGCTTGAGGGCGTCGTCCCTCATGGCGTTGCCGCCGTACTTCACGACAACGAGCGCGTCCTGATACTTCTGCAGCCACGGCAGCGCCTCGACGAGGGTGCCCGCCTTGAGACCCGCCGAGGCGAGCGACGAGAGGTCGCGAGGCTGGGTCGTCACGTTCTCCGTCCCGCTCATGTGCTGTACGCCGAGTTCTCGTGGACGTAGTCGTGCGTGAGGTCGTTCGTCAGGACGGTGGCGTCGGCGTCACCGGCGTGGAGAAACACCTCGACCTTCACTTCACGCTGAGACATGTCGACGCCAGCGCGGTCGTCACCGACCCCGCCGCTGCGGCACACCATGACGCCGTTGATCGCGACGTCGAGCTGCGTCGGCTCGAACGCGGCCGAGGTCGTCCCGACGGCCGCGAGAACCCGCCCCCAGTTGGGATCGTTGCCGAACACGGCGCACTTGAAGAGGTTGTTGCGGGCTATCGAACGTGCAACCTCAAGTGCATCGTCAACGTTGGCGGCGCCCTGGACGTCGATCGTGATGTCGTGCGCGGCGCCCTCCGCGTCGGCGATGAGCTGTTCGGCCAGGTCGACGCAGACTTGCGTGAGGATGGCCGTGAACTCCCCCATCTGCGGGCTCACCCCGCTCGCTCCCGAGGCCATGAGCACGACGGTGTCGTTCGTCGACTGGCAACCGTCCGAGTCGATGCGATCGAACGACATCGCCGTCGCCGCGCGCAACGCCTCGCCGGCCTGCTCGGCGGTGAGGACCGCGTCGGTCGTGATGACGACGAGCATCGTCGCGAGGGACGGCGCGAGCATGCCGGCGCCCTTCGCCATGCCGCCGATCGTGTAGCCGGAACCGAACCCGGTGCACTCCTTCGCGACCGTGTCCGTCGTCATGATGGCGGTCGCGGCGTCCTCCCCGCCGTCAGCGCTCAACGAACCGGCCGCCGCGGTGATACCGGATTCGATCTTGTCCATCGGCAGCAACTCACCGATGAGGCCCGTCGAGCAGACGACGACGTCACCGGCGCTCACACCGACGGCCTCGGCGGCGAGTTCGGCACTGCGGTGCGTGTCGAGGAAACCCTGCGCCCCGGTGCAGGCGTTGGCGCCACCGGAGTTGAGCAGAACGACGTCGGCGCGCCCGTCCGTCACCACCTGGCGCGACCAGGTCACCGGCGCCGCCTCGACGCGGTTCGAGGTGAACACGGCGGCGACGACGTGCTCGGGCCCGTCGTTGACGACGAGGGCGACGTCGGGGCGCCCGCTGGGCTTCAGCCCCGCCGTCACGCCCGCCGCGCGGAAGCCTGCGGCAGCGGTGACACTCATGGTTTCTCCTTGATGATGTGCCCGCCACGAGCCCACAGCTCACGAGCGCGCGCGGATTCGTACGTCGGCACCATGATCCAGTCGGTGTCGAACGTCGAGACGGTGAAGACGGTGACGTCGGCCTCGCCGAGCGGCGCGACGATGGCCGAGAGCAGACCCGTCAGCGCGAAGTCGAGCGGACCCTCGACCTCGAACACGTGGAACGGGCCCTGCTGACGCACGACCGCGTCCCGCGGGATCGCTGAGGTGAGGCACAGCACCGACGTCTCCGACGCCGTCGCACTGACGGAGACGAGCGGCGCGTCCGTGAGCGCCCATTCGGGCACGACCTCCTGCGCGCCGAGGCGCACGTACGACAGCTCCTCGGGGTGGGCGATCAGGGTGAACCGAGCTCCGAACGCGACCATCAGGGGCTCACCCCCGCGAGCGGCAGGCCCGTGGTCTCGCCCAGGCCGAGCGACAGGTTCATCGACTGCACGGCTGCACCGGCCGTCCCCTTCGTCAGGTTGTCGACGGCGGAGGTGACGACGACGCGCCCCGCCACCTCGTCGAGCGCGAACTGCAGGGTGACGACGTTCGACCCGAGCACCGAACCGGTCGCGGGCCACGACCCGGCAGCCAGGAGCTCGACGAAGGGTTCGTCGGCATAGGCCTCGGCGAGGGCGCGCGCGACGTCATCAGCCGTCGTGCCGGGCGCCAGCCGAGCCGTCGACGTCGCGAGGATGCCGCGCGGCATGGGGGCGAGCGTCGGCGTGAACGACAGCGTAACCTCGCGCTCACCGCCGGCGGCGAGACGCAGGTTCTGCGCGATCTCGGGCGTGTGACGGTGCCCGCCGCCGACGCCGTACGGGCTCATCGACCCCATGACCTCGGCGCCGAGCAGGTGTGGCTTGAGGCCCTTGCCGGCCCCCGAGACACCCGAGGACGCGACGACGACCACGTCGTCGAGCGCGATGAGGGACGCCGCCGCGAGCGGCGCGAGAGCGAGCGAGACGGCCGTCGGATAGCACCCGGGGACGGCGACGCGGCGCGCGCCGCGCAACTGCTCGCGCCGCTTGACGCCCTTCGAGACGAGTTCGGGCATCCCGTAGGCCCAGGACCCAGCGTAGGGCGTGTCGTAAAAACGTCGCCAGTCGCTCTCGCGCTCGAGCCGAAAATCCGCGCCACAGTCGATGACGACGACGTCTGCGTCGAGCTGCGCGGCGAGCGCAGCGCTCTGCCCGTGCGGCAGTGCGAGGAAGACGACGTCGTGGCCGGCGAGGGCGTCAGCGTTCGTGGCACGCACGGGTCGCTCGGCGAGGGAGAACAACGACGGGTGATGATCGCCGAGGCGCGAACCGGCGGAGGAACCCGCCGTCAGTGCGCCGATCTCGACGTCGGGATGGGCGAGCAAGAGGCGCAGGATCTCCCCGCCCGCATATCCACTCGCCCCGGCGACAGCTGCTGTGACCATGCCCCCAGCCTAGCGCAGATCGCATACCCATGCACTTTTAGGTCATACTCATGCACACAGGGTGGAGACGGCGTCACACCGCCCCCACCCTGTCGATCATGCCGAAATCAGGCGCCGCGCAGGCTCGCTCCGACACTCTCGTCGACGGCGCGCACCGCCGCGTCGCGTGCCGCGTTCACCTCGTCGGTCGTCAGCGTCCGCTCGGGCGAACGGAAGAACAGGCGGTACGCGAGGGACTTCTTGCCCTCACCGACCTGATCGCCCGTGTAGATGTCGAACAGCGCGACCGACTCGAGGTGTTCACCGGCCCCCGAGCGCAACGCCGTCTCGACGCGAGCCGCAGGGACGGACGCGTCGACGACGAGCGCGACGTCGGAATGCGCCTGCGGGAACGTCGCGATGCTCGAAGCGACACCGGGGCGCTCGGCGTACGCCGACAGCGCGTCGAGGTCGAGTTCGCCCCCGACCGTGCGGGCCGGCAGCGAGAACGCCGCGACGACCTTGGGGTGCAGCTCGCCCGCCGCGCCGATGACGGTGCCGTCCGGCAGCGCGATGCTCGCGCAGCGTCCCGGGTGGAACGGCGCCACCTGCGCCTGCTCGATCGTCAGGTCGACGCCGAGCACGCGCCCGATCTGCAGCGCCACGGCGATCGCGTCGCTCCAGTCCGCGCCGCGCCCGGCACCCCACCAGCCCTTGCGCTCGCTGTCACCGGCCGCGACCCAGGCGACGTGGCGCGGCTGCGCCGGCACGGCCGAGCGGATCGCGTCGAGCACCTCAGGCGCCGGGTGCACGCCGACCGGTGACGTCGGCGCGTGGCCCGCCTCACCGGCGACGACGAGACCGATCTCGAAAAGCGCCACGTCCTTGAACCCGCGCGCGACGTTGCGCTTGAGCGAATCCATCATCGTGGCGAGAACACTCGTGCGGATGAGCGGCAGCTCGTCCGACAGCGGGTTGGTCAGGCGCACGCTCGTGCGCCGCGCGTCGTCGGCTGCGAAGCCGAGCTTGTCGTGTACGTCATCACTGACGAACGGCAGCGAGATGATCTCCGTCAGGCCGGCCATCGCGAGCGCATTCGCCACGTTGCGGCGGTGGCGCTGCGACGCCGTCAGCCCACGCCCGGCGAGGGGTCGCGGCAGGACGGACGGGATGGCGTCATACCCGCGCAGACGCGCCACTTCCTCGACGAGGTCGGGCCCGCTCGTCAGGTCGGGGCGCCACGTGGGCGGTGTGACGCTCCACAACGGTTCGTTGCGCTCGACCCGGCACCCGACGGCGTCAAGGCTCTCGGCGACCTCGTCGTCGGAGTACGCGACACCGACGAGCCGCGTCGGCTGCTGCGGGTCGAAGTCGATCGGCTGCGGCGCGCGCGTCGTGTCGAGGTCGGTGACGCCGTCGTCGACGACGCCGCCGCCGTACTGCACGAGCAGTTCGACGGCGAGCTGCGCCGCGGCTGCCGCGATCTGCGGGTCGACGCCACGCTCGTAGCGCTTGGACGCCTCGCTGCCGAGCTTGTGGCGGCGCGCGGTGCGGGCGACGGAGACCGGGTCGAAGTGGGCGGCCTCGATGAGGACGTCGGTCGTCGAGTCGCTCACCTCGCTGTCGGAACCGCCCATGACGCCGGCCAGCGCCAGCGGGCGTGCACCGCCGTCGGTGATGAGCAGATCCTCGGCGAACAGGGTGCGCTCGACGCCGTCGAGCGTCGTCAGCTTCTCCCCCGCGCGGGCGCGTCGCACGACGATCTCCTCGCCCAGCGCCCCGAGATCGAACGCGTGCAGGGGCTGGCCGAGCGCCATCATGACGTAGTTGGTGACGTCGACCGGCAGCGAGATCGAGCGCATGCCCACCTCGGTGACGGCCGTCGCAAGCCACGCGGGCACCGGAGCGTTCGGGTCGATGCCGCGCACGACGCGTGCGACGTACCGGTCGCAGCCGACCGCGCCACGCAGCCCCTGGGGGTCGTCGACGCGCACCGGGTAACCCAAGTCGTTCGCTGCCGGCGCCCTCGTCGTCAGCGCATCGACCGGGTCGGTGAAGCTCGCGCCGGTGGCGTGGCCGTACTCGCGCGCGATGCCGCGCATCGAGAAGCAATAACCGCGATCGGGGGTGACGTTGACCTCGACGGTCTCGCGGTCGAGCCCGAGCAGCGGCAGTGCGTCCTGGCCCGGCGTGAGCGACGAGGCGTCGACACCGAGGCGCTGCGGCAGCAGGATGATGCCGCCCGAGCCGTCGTCGGGCAGGCCCAGTTCATCTGCGGCACAGATCATCCCGGCCGACAGGTGACCGTACGTCTTGCGGGCGCTGATGGTGAAGCCGCCCGGCAGCACGGCACCCGGCAGCGCGACGACGACGGTGTCGCCGACCTC
This sequence comes from Dermacoccus sp. UBA1591, assembly GCF_002322065.1. Taxonomy (NCBI): domain Bacteria; kingdom Bacillati; phylum Actinomycetota; class Actinomycetes; order Micrococcales; family Dermacoccaceae; genus Dermacoccus; species Dermacoccus sp. UBA1591. The sequence goes on from NZ_DCNR01000072.1 coordinate 12,551, forward strand.
GAAGTTGTGCGCGCCGCACACGATGCCCTGAGGTTCACCGGTGCCGTTCGCGTCACCGACATCGACGGTGCACCAGTTGATGACCTTGCCGTTCTTCTGCTCCTCGGGCGTCTTCGTCAGCACGCGGCCGACGACGAGGGGGCCGGTAACGCCGCCGCCGTGGATGGCCTCCTCCTCGAGTCCGACGCGCACGAGGTCCGCGGCGACCTGCAGGCCGGTTGCCCCTTCGGGCACGTCGACGTACTCGCGCAGCCATTCGATAGGAACTCGCATTGTCTCAGACCTCCAAGCCGAACTGGGCGTCGAAGCGGACGTCGCCCTCGATCATCTCGCGCATGTCGGATGCGCCCGTGCGGAACATCAGGGCGCGTTCGACGCCCATGCCGAACGCGAAACCGCTGTACTCGGCCGGGTCGACGCCGCAGGCGCGCAGCACGTTCTCGTTGACCATGCCGCAGCCGCCCCACTCGATCCAGCCGGTGCCGCCGCAGGTGCGGCAGGCCGCGTCCTCCCCACGGCAGACGAAGCACCGCAGATCCATCTCGGCGCTCGGCTCGGTGAACGGGAAGTAGTTGGGGCGCAGGCGCGTCGTGATGCCCTCACCGAACAACTGCGTCGCGAGGTGGTCGAGCGTGCCCTTGAGGTGCGCCATCGTGATGCCCTTGTCGACCGCCAGGCCCTCCATCTGGTGGAAGACGGGCAGGTGCGTCGCGTCGAGTTCGTCGGTGCGGTACGCCTTGCCGGGCGCGACGATGTAGAGCGGCACCCCACGATCGAGCATCGAGCGTGCCTGCACGGGCGAGGTGTGCGTGCGCATGACGAGGCCGCCGTCGGCGGGGTCGAGGTAGAACGTGTCCTGCATCTGGCGCGCGGGGTGGTCCTCGTCGAAGTTGAGGGCGTCGAACACGAACCACTCGGCCTCGACCTCTGGCCCTTCGGCGACCTCCCACCCCATGCCGACCATGATGTCGACCATGAGCTGCTGCATGAGTTCGACGGGGTGACGCCCGCCGACGGGGCGACGCAGCGCGGTCGCCGTCGTCACGTCGACGGCCTCTTCGGTGAGGATGCGCTCGTCGCGCTCGGCCTCGAGCTCGCGCTGGCGGGTCTTCAGCGCGGCGCCCACACGGCCACGTGCCTGGCCGACGCGCTTGCCCGCCTCGGCCTTCGCCGACGGCGGCAACGCGCCGATCTCGCGGTTGGCCAGCGCCAACGGGGACTTGTCACCCGCGTGCGCCGTGCGCACCACCTTGAGCTCCTCGAGCGAGGACGCGGCGGCGATGGCCGCGAGAGCGGCGGTGACGTTGGACTCGACCACCTCGGGGTCGAGGGCAGCGACCTCGACGGGGTCGTAGTTCGTGTTGGGGCCAGACATGCGCCCGAGTCTATCGAGTGCGCGCAAACCGATTCCCACGCGTCCGCGCGGGCGAGGGGTGCTCAGTTCTGGGCGGCAGCCGAGGCGTAGAGGCAGACGGTGGCGGCCATCGCGAGGTTGAGCGACTCGGCGTGGCCGTAGATCGGCACGCGGACGACGTCGTCGCACTGCTCGCGCACCTCGGGCTCGAGGCCCCATGCCTCGTTGCCCATGACCCACGCGTGCGGGGTGGCGAGGTCGACGTCGGGCAGAAATGTCTCGCCGACGCCGTCGGCGGCGTGCAGTGTCAGCCCTGCGGCGCGACAAGCGGCGAAGATCTCCTCGATCGACGACCCGCGCGAGATCGGCAGGTGCCACAGCGAGCCGACGCTCGAACGCACGAGCTTCGGGTTGTAGAGGTCGACGCTCGCGTCGCTGAGGATCACGGCGTCCGCCCCCGTCGCGTCGGCACCTCGGATGACGGTGCCCGCGTTTCCGGGGTCGCGCACGTTCGTGCAGATGACGACGAACTTCGGCGAGCCCGCGAGCACGTCGGCCAGCGGCCGATCGATCGGCCTGGCGACGGCGATGATGCCCTGCGGCTGTTCGGTGTCGCACATCGCGGCGAGCACCTGCGGCGAGCAGTCGTGGACGAAGCGCCTCTCGCCTGCTGGGGCGCCGTCAGCCCATTCCCCGGCGAGTTCGCGCAGGTCGGGGTGACGCTCGGCGGCGTCCGCGTCGAGATAGACGTCGCGGATCGACATCGGCGCGAACCGGATGAGCTCGCGCACGGCCTGGCGCCCCTCGACGAGGAACAGCCCGGCCTTGTCACGTGCAGAACGCCGCCCCAGCGCCTTGACCTGCTTGACCCGATCGGAACGGACGTTCGTGATCATGGTCGAGCGAGCCCTTCGGCGTGGAGCGGCGTTCGGTGCGAAAGAGGTGCCTGGATCAGGCAGCCGGCGTCTGGGCCGGGACGTTCGCCTTGGCGATCTCGACGAGCTTGGCGAAGGCCGGGGCGTCGTTGACGGCCAGCTCGGCCAGCATGCGACGGTCGACCTCGATGCCGGCGACCTTCAGGCCCTGGATGAAGCGGTTGTACGTCATGCCGTTGAGGCGAGCCGCAGCGTTGATGCGCTGGATCCAGAGGCGACGGAAGTCGCCCTTCTTGGCGCGTCGGTCACGGTAGGCGTAACCGAGGCTGTGCGTCACCTGCTCCTTGGCCTTGCGGTAAAGGCGCGAGCGCTGGCCGCGGTAGCCGCTGGCCTGCTCGAGAACGGTACGACGCTTCTTCTGGGCGTTGACTGCCCGCTTCACGCGTGCCACGTGATCACTCCTTGAGTGGGGCGGCGGCGCCTGGCGCCTGCCGCGAAGTTAGTTGGGGGTGTGGACGGCTCAGAGGCCGAGAAGGCGCTTGATCTTCTTCTCGTCGGCCGGCGCGAGAACGACGTCGTTGACGAGACGACGCGACTGACGCTTGGCGCGCTCTTCGAACTTGTGCACGTGGCGGGCGCGCTGACGCATGATCTTGCCCTTACCGGTGACGCGGAAACGCTTCTTCGCACCGGAGTGCGTCTTCATCTTCGGCATGGCCGACTCCTTCGCTACCTCGACGCGCTCGTGTGCGCGTCGGCTGTCTGACTGCCTCGCCCGATCACCCGGGACGAGGGTTCTCCACCCGAGGGTGAAGGGGGTGTTACTTCGCAGCCTCTTCGACCGCGACCTGCTCGGCCTCGGGGGCCTCGCTCGAGACAGGCGTCTCGGCCTGCGGCTCCGGGGCGGCCTTGGCTGCCTTCTCGGCCTCACGACGACGACGGTCCTCGGCGCGCGCCTCGGCCTTCTTCTTCGTCGGGCCGAGCACCATCACCATGTTGCGTCCGTCCTGCTTCGGCGCGCTCTCGATGAACGCGAGCTCCTGCACGTCCTCAGCGAGCTTCTGCAGGAGGCGGAAGCCGAGCTCGGGGCGCGACTGCTCACGGCCGCGGAACATGATGGTGACCTTGACCTTGTCACCGGCCGAAAGGAACCGGACGACGTGACCCTTCTTGGTGTCGTAGTCGTGCTGGTCGATCTTCGGTCGGAGCTTGATCTCCTTGATGACCGTGTTGACCTGGTTCTTGCGCGACTCGCGCGCCTTCATGGCCGCTTCGTACTTGAACTTGCCGAAGTCCATGAGCTTGGCGACGGGCGGCTTGGCCTGGGGGGCCACCTCGACGAGGTCGAGGTCGGCCTCGGCGGCGAGGCGCAGCGCGTCCTCGACTCGGACGATGCCCACCTGCTCACCATTGGGGCCCACCAACCGAACTTCCGGGACTCGGATTCGGTCGTTGATGCGTGGCTCAGCGCTGATGGCCTGCTCCTTCACGAGTGTGATGTTCACGAGTTGTTGCGGTGTGCCCGGCCACCGACGGTGTTCGGGCAACAAAAAAGACTTCTTGCGAGCGCAAGAAGTCTTCGTTCAACACGCACGACGCGATGATTGTTCCGTCGCGATCGAGGCGGGTGCCTCGTCGTGCATCGTGACCAAGACCCTGCCTCCCGAAGGAGACCGAGGGTGGAGACCGAAGCCCCTCTTGCGCACCGAGCGCTTTCACTGCCTCGATGAGGCCATGCGAACGTCCGGCTGGTGCCCACCACGATAGCAGCCGGTGTGACTCAGCCCTAATCGGCGCGGCGGGTGGGTTCGACGTCGGTGCCCTGCGCCTGTGAAGACGCCGGCAGACCGGCCCGTCGTGACCGCAGCCCCCGTCGCGCCCCGACCATGACGGCGCCGAGGCCGGCGATGGCCGCCCCCGTCAGCCCGACGGACGCGAAACCGCCCGCGAAGCCGTGACGGTCGATGAACACGCCTGCGAGCGGCCCACCGAGCGCACCGCCGAGGGTGAGGAACGAACCGTGCCACCCCATCGCCTCGCCGCGCACCCGTTCGGGTACGACGCGCGTGAGTGCATCGACGGACGCAGTCATCGTCGGCGCGCAGAACAGGCCTGCGACGAAACCCCACACGCACAGCCCGAGCACGCCGTGGGCGAAGCCGATCGGCGCCGTCGTCAGGGCGAGCAGGACGAGCAGCGCGAACATGGGCGGCGGCGACGTCATCGCGCCGTAGACGAGCCCACCGAGGACGGAGCCCAGCCCCCACACGGCCAGCACGAGGCCGAGCTGGGCGGAGGCGTCGAAGTGACGGGCTGCGGCGACGAACGAGACGTCACTGCCGCTGAGGACGACGACGGCCGCGAACCCGACGAGGCACACCGCCAGGAAACGCGGCGTCACCCAGCGTTCGCGTGGCAGGTCGACGTCCGCGGCAGCCTCTTCGTCGAGCGCCTGCCGGATCGGCGGGTCGATCCACCACAGCAGCGCCGCGAGCGCCGCGGAGGCCATCTCGAGGCAGAAGATCACCCACGACGTCGGGAAGTGACCGCCGAGAGCGATCGCGATGACGGGCCCGAGCATGAAGGACAGCTCGACGATGATGCCGTCGGTCGCGAGCGCCGTGCGGCGATCCTCGTCGCTCGTCGCGGCGATGATGCCCTGACGGATGACGGTGAACGTCGGCACGGCGAACAGCCCGGCCAATGCCGCGAGCAGGAGCAGCGGTACATAGCCGACGAAGGGCGCCACGGCCCAGCACCCGGCCGTGACCAGGATCGACGGCGCGACGACCCGGCGCAGCCCGAGGGTGTCGAGCAGGCGCCCGCGCCACGGTCCCGACAGCGCGACGGCGAGGGTCGAGGCCGCCGCGACGAGACCTGCCTGCGACCAGGTGCGGTGCAGCGTCTCGACGACGTGGATCGTGAGCAGCACCGACACCCCGAACGTCGGGATGCGGATGGCGAAGCCGAGCAGCAGCAGCTGGCGGGTGCGGCGGTTGGCAAGAACGCGGCGGTAACGGGTGGCGGGCATGGTGGCGTCATGGTGTCACGGGCGTGCGGTGGTGGGCGAACCCCTTTCGTCCACCGCCTCGAGGTTGCCCGTTCAGCCGTGCAGTTGCCGCTGCAGACGTAGGTAGCGCTCGTAGACCGCGCGTCCGGCGGTGACGTCGTCGTCCGTGGCCTCGAGTTCGTGGTCATAGGCGACCTGCCAGGCCGGAGGCTCGTCACCTCCGGCCAGCGCCCACGCCGCCTGGCGCGCCGCGCCGATACCGACGTACTCCCCCGGCGCCGGGATGTGCACCGGCAACCCGAACAGGATCGGTGCGATCTCGCGCACCGCCGCCGAAGCCGCAGCGCCCCCGATGAGGACGATGCGTCGCGCGCTCAGGCCGTGCTGCTTCAGCCCCTCGACGCCCGCGACGAGGTTCGCGAGCATCCCCTCGACGCAGGCGCGCGCAAGGTTCTCCGGCGTCGCGTTCGCTCGGGTGAGGCCGCCGAGCGTGCCCGTGGCGTCGGGCAGGTCGGGCGTGCGCTCACCGTCGAGGTAGGGCAGCAACGTCAGGCCCTGCGCGCCGATGGGTGCCGCGAGCGCGAGGCGGGAGAACTCGTCGAGGTCGACGCCGAGCAGCTGGGCACCTGTCGTCAGCACGCGGGCTGCGTTGAGGGTGCACATGAGCGGCAGGTGCCGCCCGTCGGCCGAGGCGAATCCGGCGGTCTGCCCGCTCGCGTCCCGCGTCGGCGTGTCCTGGACGGCGAAGACGGTGCCCGACGTGCCGAGGCTGACGACGACGTCGCCGGGCTGCAGGCCAAGACCGAGCGCCGCGCCCATGTTGTCGCCCGTGCCCGCCCCGACGACGAGGCCCGCGTCGGTGACGCCGGCGGGCTCGGCGGGGCCGAGGACGCGCGGGACGCCGAACTCACGGCCCAGGGCGAGACGTTGGATGTCGGCGTCGTACTCGCCGGTGACGGGTGACCAGTACCCGGTGCCGCTCGCGTCGCCGCGGTCGGTCGTCCATCCTCGTAAGCCGCCGCCGGCCTGCAGGATGCGCCCCGTCAGCCAGTCGTGGGGCAGGACGACGGTGTCGAGGCGGGCGGCGTTGTCCGGTTCGGAATCACGCAGCCACCGCACCTTCGCGACGGTGAACGCCGCGACGGGCACGACGTCGAGCCGATCCACCCAGGCGCCCGCTCCCCCGAGTTCGTCGACGAGGTCACGCGCCGCGCCCGCCGAGCGAACGTCGTTCCACAGCAACGCCTCTCGGATGACGGCGCCGTCCGAATCGAGGGCGACCATGCCGTGCTGCTGACCGCCGACGGCGATCGCCTCGACGTCGTCGAGCATCCCGTCCGCCGTCGCGTCCTCATAAGCGCGCCACCACACCTCGGGGTCGACGCTCGTGCCGTCGGGGTGAGGCGCGCGCGAGGTGCGCACCACGGCGCCCGTCTCGGCATCACAGACGACGATCTTGGTCGATTGCGTGGACGAATCCACTCCGGCGACGAGTCGAGGTGACATGGTTTCCCTTCTCAGGCGTCGCCGGGGGCGACGCGCGGTTCGGACGGCGGTAACCGTAAGGTGAGATCAGACCGTCGGCAGTCCGTTCGGATAGATCATGGCCTTGACGGATGCCGGGTCGTCGAGGCCCGCGCGCAGGGCCTGCTCGCCGTCGGCGAGGTCGAAACGCCCCGTCACGAGATCGTCGACCTCGACGACGCCGCCCGCGAGCATCGCGAGCGCCTGCGGCCATGTGTTCGCGTAGCGGAACACCCCGGTGGCGCTGACCTCACGCTCCTGCAGCGCAGACAGGGGCAGTTCGACGGTGTCGCCGCCCATCCCGACGAGCACGGCGCGAGCGCCTCGCGCCAGGGCCCGCATCCCGGCGAGCGTGACTGAGGCGACCCCGGAGCACTCGAGCAGAACGTCGTACTCGCGCTCGTCGAACCTCTCGTGACGTGAGTCGACGACCCGCGCACCGAGCGCCCGGGCACGCTCGAGGCGTTCGGGGTTGAGGTCGACGACGGTGATGTCACGCGCGCCGCGCGCCCGGGCGGCCAGCAGGCACATGAGCCCGATGGGGCCGCAGCCGGTGATGAGGACGCGATCTCCGAGCGTCACATCGGCCTTGCGGCAGGCCCACAATCCGACCGACAGCGGTTCGACCATCGCAGCAGCCTCGTCGCTCACGCCGTCGGGCACCGGATGCGCGAAGGCGGCGTCGTGGACGATGCATTCGGCGAGCGAGCCGTCGTACGGCGGCGTCGCGTGGAACACCATGTCAGGGCACAGGTTGTAGGCGCCGGCGAGGCACTGCGCACACGTGCGGCACGGCACGCCCGGTTCGATGCTGACGCGCTCGCCGATGCGCGAGGCGTCGACGCCCTCACCGACCGCTTCGACGACACCGGCACCCTCATGCCCGAGCACCATCGGGTAGTCGACGGCGTAGCTGCCGATGCGCCCATGCGTGAGGTAGTGCGTGTCACTGCCGCACACGCCGACGCACGTCATGCGCACGAGCACCTGCCCGGGGCCGGGCGTCGGCACGTCACGCTGGGTCAGGGTGAGCGTCTCGGGTGCGCTCAGTTCGAGCACGCGCATGGGGTTCCTCTCGTCACACGTCATCCGGTCTCCTCTGTCGTCCTGGGGTTCCATTCACCCCCGAGGACTCCGACGCGGCCGGCGCCGCAGGCACGATGCCGGCGGCGCCGACCACGCCTCGTCAGGTCACCCCGACGTCACCGTGCCGGCTCACGCGCCGGGGCGGGCGTCCTGGGCGGCGCGGGCCTCGAGCGTGGCTCGGGCTCCGACCTCGTGCAGCGAGTCGAGTGCCGCGACGTAGGCCGTCGTGAATCGTTCGTCGTCGACGAGGTCGCCGAAGAAGTCCGGGTTGCGCAGGAACGCGAGCTTGTCGTCCTGCTGCGCCGCTGCGGCCGCCATGACGGCCTCCTTGGCGCGATCGTTGACGTCGATCGGGTCGCCCTGCTCGTCGGCGCCCTCGGCGTAGCGCGCCCACGACGCGATGACAAGGGCCGAGCGGTCGATCTCGCCGCCGTGCGCCAGGTTGTGCTTGACGACCGGCACGAGCCACTTGGGGATGCGGTCGCTGCTCTCCATGCACAGCCGGGCGAGCGTGTCGCGCACCTCGGGGTTGGCGAACCGCGCGATGAGCTCGTGACGGTAGGCGTCGAGGTCGACCCCGGGCACCTCCGGCAGCGTCGCCGAACCCTCCTTCTCCATGTAACCGAGCAGAAAGTCGACGAACAACGGGTCGCTGCACACCTCGTGCGCGTAGCGGTAACCGGCGAGGTAGCCGACGTAGCAGAGCGTCTGGTGGCCGCAGTTGAGCAGGCGCAGCTTCATCAGCTCGTACGGTTCGACGTCGTCGACGATCTGGACCCCGGCATCCTCGAACGGCGGGCGCCCGTTGGTGAACTCGTCCTGCAGCACCCACTGGGCGAACGGTTCGCACACGACCGGCCAGCCGTCCTCGACACCGAACGTGTCGGCAAGCTCGGCGATGTCCTCCGGCGCCGTGACGGGCGTGATGCGGTCGACCATGGAGTTCGGGAACGCGACGTGATCGCGCATGTACTGCGCGACCGACGGGTCCTTCAGCTCGGCGTACGCCGTCATCATGCGCCGCGCGATCTCGCCGTTGCCCGGCAGGTTGTCGCAGCTCATGACGGTGAACGGCGTGAGCCCCGCGTCGCGACGGCGTCGGATCGCCTCGACGATGAGCCCGAACGCCGTCTGCGGTGACGCCCCGTCGGCCAGGTCGTGCTGGATGCCCGGGTTGGATGCCTCGAACTCCCCCGTCACCTGGTTGACGAGGTAGCCGCCCTCGGTGATCGTCAGCGAGACGATCTTGACCTCCGGACTCGCCATGAGGTCGATGACCGCGTCGGGGTCGTCGGGCGCGAACAGCATCTTCTGGATCGAGCCGATGACGCGCGGCTCGCGGGTGCCGTCAGGGTGCTTGAGGACGAGGGTGTAGAGCCCGTCCTGCGCGTTGAGGGTGTCGACGATGCGCTTGTCGTGCGGCAGCACCCCCACGCCCGTGATGGCCGAGTCGAATGCCTCGCCGTCGTTCATGAGGCGATCGAGGTACATCGCCTCATGCGCGCGGTGGAAGCCGCCGACGCCGAAGTGGACGATGCCCGTCGTCAGCTTCGCGCGGTCGTAGGTGGGGCGCGCCACCTGTTCCGGCAGCTCGGCCAACGTGGATTGCAAAAGGCGGACGGCCATCAGCGAACAGCTCCCATCGACAGGCCCTGGACCAGCTTGTCCTGCGCGGCGAAACCGGCGGCGAGGACGGGCAGCGACACGACGATCGACGCGGCGCACACCTTGGCGAGGAATAGGCCCTGACTCGTCACGAAGCCCGTGAGGAACACGGGCGCGGTCTCCGCCACCGTACCGGTGAGCACGCGGGCGAACAGCATCTCGTTCCAGCTGAAGATGAAGCAGATGAGCGCGGCCGAGGCGATGCCGGGCATGACGACCGGCGCGATGACCTCACGCAGCGTGCGCACGAGACCGGCGCCGTCGACCTGGGCGGCCTCGAGCATCTCGCTCGGAACCTCGGCGAGGAAGCTGCGCAGCATCCAGATCGCGATCGGCAGGTTCATCGACGTGTACAGCAGGATGAGAAGCCAGATGTTGTCGAGCAGGTTGACCTTCTGCGCGAACAGGTAGATCGGCAGCAGCGCTGCGACCACGGGCATGAACTTCGTCGACAGGAAGAAGAACAACACGTCCGACCACTTCTTCACCGGACGGATCGACAGGGCGTACGCGGCCGGCAGGGCGAGCAGCAGGACGATGAGGGTCGAGACGACGCTCGCCGTCAGCGAGTTCGCCAGGGACGGCCACGGGTTCGAGTCGAAGAAGTTCTTGTAGCCCTCCGTCGAGAAGGGAGCGTCGAACTTGGGCGGGTTGGTGGCCGCGTCGTTCTCGGAGTGGAACGAGATCCACACCATCCACACGACGGGCAGGACGAACAGCAGGCCGATGATCCAGGCGAGGACGCCGAGCAGGGCGCCCGACCTCTTATTCGGGTTCGGCGTGTACGCGGGCCCGGAGGACTTCGGCGTCGCGGCGGGTGCAGCGGCCGCGGAGGCGGGAGTGCTCATCAGTTCTCCTCCTTGAAGAGGCTGAGGACGGTGCGCAGGGCGGCCGTCGCGATGATGATCGTGCCGAGGACGACGATCACACCGGCTGCGGAGGCCTGACCGTAGTCGTGGGCCTGGTAGAAGGTCTGGTAGATGAGGTACGGCAGGTTCGCAGTGCCGAGACCACCCGAGGTGATCGTGAAGACGGCGTCGAAGTTCTGCACGATGTAGATCGCGCCGAGCAGGGTGCTCAGCTCGATGTACGGGCGCAGGTGCGGCAGCGTCATGTGCTTGAAGATCTGCCAGTTCGACGCACCGTCGATGCGCGCGGCCTCGACGACGTCCATCGGGCGCGACTGCAGACCCGCGAGCAAGATGAGCATCATGAACGGCGTCCACTGCCAGATGAGCGAGACCGCCACCGCGAGCAGCGGGTTGTTCGTGATCCAGTCCGGCTGCGGAGCGTCGTCGCCGAGAACCATCTTGAGGAATCCGTTGAACAGGCCGTACTCGGGGTTGAACAGCGCGTGCTTCCACAGCAGCGCCGCGGCGACGGGCACGATGAGGAACGGCGTGATCATGAGGGTTCGGACGATGCCGCGGCCCTTGAACTTGCGATCGAGCAGCAGCGCGATGCCGAGCCCGAGCAGCAGGCTGATGATGACGACGATGAGCGTGAGCAGGATTGTCACCCAGATCGCCTTGCGGGTGTTGACGTCCGTGAACACCGTGACGAAGTTGTCGAAGCCGGCGAATCCGACGTCATCGGGGTAATACGCGTTCCAGCGCATCATCGAGATGACGATGGTCGCGACGAACGGCAGCTGCGTCGCGATGATCATGAAGATCAGCGCCGGCAGCAGCGGCGCGCGGCGCGCCCAGGCTCCCGTCCGGGCCAGGGCTGTCTTGCCGCCCGGAGCCGGTTCGAGATCGTGGTTGTCGGGGTCGCGGTGCTCGAAGTCGTCCTCGTCCCCTCGTGCGAGCGCGTTGGTGCTCACGTCACTCACTTCCCTTCACGCTTGCGATAGTCCTCGGCCACGTCGCTCGCGAGCTCCTGGCCCGTCTCGAGCGCCGCATCGACGCTCTGCTTGCCGGCGATGGCCGAGCTGACCTCCTGGCTGACCTGCGTGCCCAGGGCCGGAAACTCGGGGATGTCGACGAACTGGATGCCGCCGGCGGGTCGGGGCTGGACGCCCGGGTTGTCGGGCTGAGCCGACTCGATGGCCTTCTTCGCGGGTTCGGCGAACGCCTTCGCGGAGGCGACGTACTCGGGGATCTCGTACGTCGAGGCGCGCTTGCCGGAGGGGACCGACGACCAGCCGATCTTCTCGCCGACGAGCTTCTCGTACTTCTTGCCCGAGGCCCACGAGACGAACTTCCAGGCAGCGTCCTTCTTCTCGGACTTCTGCTCGATCGCCCACGCCCAGGCGTACAGCCAACCGGCATTCTTGGTCTTGACGACGGGAGCCGGCGCGTAGCCCATCTTCCCGGCCACCGGCGAGCCCTTGGCCTCGAGGGAACCGGCGGCCGACGTCGCGTCGTACCACATCGCCGTCTTGCCCTGCTGGGTGTTGTTGAGGCACTCGGTGAAGCCCGCCTGCGGCGCTCCGGCCTCACCGTGCTTCCTGACGAGGTCGACGTAGAAGTTCGTCGCCTGCTTGAACTCGGGCGAGTCGACCTGCGCCTGCCAGTCCTTCGTGAACCAGGTGCCCCCGAAGGTGTTGACGACGGTCGTCAGCGGCGCGAACAGCTGACCCCATCCTGGCTGACCACGCAGGCAGATGCCGCGCATGCCCGGCTGGGCGCCGTCGACCTTGGCCGCGATGTCGGCGACCTGCGGCCACGTCGGGTTCGCGGGCATCGTGATGCCCTTCGACGCCAGGATGTCCTTGCGGTACATGAGGAAGCTCGACTCGCCGTAGAACGGCTCGCCGTAGATCTTCCCGTCGACGCTGAGCGCCTTCGTCATGGGAGCGAGGATGTCGTCCTGGTCAAACTGGGTGTCGGCCTTGACGTGGCTCGTGAGATCCGCGACCCAGCCGGCCTTCGCGTAGATCGGGATCTCGAAGTTGCTCAACGTCGCGACGTCGTACTGACCGGCCTGGGCGCTGAACTCCTGACTCGTCTTGTCGCGCAGGTCGTCCTCCGGCAGCACCGTGAAGTTGACGTGGATGCCCGTCTCCTTCTCGAAATCCGGCGCGAGCTTCTGCAGGTCCATCATCTGCGGGTTGTTGACCATGAGGACGTTGATGCTGTCCTTGCCACCCGATGAGACCCCGCCACCCCAGCCCGCGCACGCGGTCGTAGACCCGCCCACCAGTGCTGTCGCGGCGAGGAGGGCGATGCCATTTCGTCGTCGTCCCACGAAACCTCCCATGTCGTCGTGCCTGGTGTGCAATGCTCGAACGAGCACCATGCTCACTTGAGCACTAGCAGGCACATATGAGTAGAGTGTGATTCGACACACAATGTCAACCCACGATTCACGCTACGAACGCCGGGAGTTCCCATGGTCGACGCGAGCGCACCGCAGCATCAGCGCCTCATGGTCCACGCAGCACGTCGCTACTACCTCGACGACGCCTCCAAGGTGGCCATCGCCGAAGAGCTCGACATCAGTCGGTTCAAGGTGGCGCGCCTGCTCGAGGAGGCCCGCGACCAGGGAATCGTCCGCATCGACGTCGTCGACCCCGGCGCCGGGTGCGAGCACCTCGAACGCCGCCTGCGCGACGCGTTCGGGCTCGCACACGCCGTCGTCGTCGACGTCGAGGAACTCGAGACGGACGCCGCGCAGGACGAGCTCGCCCGCCGCGGCGCCGACCTCATGCGGCGCCTCGCGCAGCCGACCGACGTCATCGGGCTGCCATGGAGCCGGATGGTCGCCAAGGCGGTGCGCCACTTCGACGGTCTGCCACCCGTGCCGATCGTCCAGCTCTCCGGGGCCCTCGACCTGCCGGCGTACGAATCCTCCCCCGTCGACGTCGTGCGTGACGCCGCCCGCCTCACCGGCGGAGAACCCCGCGTCTTCTACGCGCCGCTCGTTGCCGACGACGCCGCTGCGGCCGCCGTCATCCGCGCTCAGGCGAGCGTCGCAGGCACCCTCGACGACGCCAAGCACTGCTCCCTCGCACTCGTCGGCGTCGGCGGGTGGAGCAGTGGCGAGAGCACCCTGTTCGACCTCGCGAGCGACGACGAGCGCGACGATCTCGCGCGCCTGCAGGTCGTCGGCGAGATCGCCGGCTCCCTGTTCGACGTGACCGGCGCGCCGGTGCACGCGGGCCTGACGGCACGTCTGGTCAGCATGCGCCCCGACGACCTGCGGCTCATCACCCACGTCGTGGCCCTGTCGCACGGTCGGGCGCGCGCCGCGGCCGTCGCGGCCGGCATCCGCGGGGGCTACCTCACCTCGATCGTCGTCGACACGCCCTTGGCGCAGGAGCTGCTCGCGCAGCACACCGAGGCGACGGACGACTGAGCCCCACGCGCCGCGAGGCGCACGGGAACGGTCGGGACCGGGCACCGCAAACTTCTACCCGTCAGTAACTACCTGCACTCACACCCTGCGCTCCGATGGGTCTAGGCTCTGCCTCGTGGCCAATCATTTTGATGTCGTCGTCCTCGGCGCCGGCCCGGGTGGGTACGTCGCGGCTATCCGCGCCTCCCAGCTCGGCCTGAGCGCCGCCGTTATCGAGCAGAAGTACTGGGGAGGTGTCTGCCTCAATGTCGGGTGCATCCCCTCGAAAGCTCTGCTGAAGAACGCCGAACTCGCGCACGTGCTCACGCACGAGAAGGAGAAGTTCGGCATCGAGGGCGACGCCACGATGGCGTTCGGGCCCACGCACAAGCGTTCCCGTCAGGTCTCGTCGAACATCGTCAAGGGTGTTCACTACCTGATGAAGAAGAACAAGATCACGGAGATCAACGGTCACGGCACGCTCAAGGCCGACCACTCCATCGACGTGAAGGGTGAGGACGGCTCCACCCAGAGCGTCACCTACGACAACCTCATCATCGCGACGGGCGCCACCGTGCGCACGATGCCCGGGGTCGACCTCAGCAAGAACATCGTCTCCTACGAGGAGCAGATCCTCTCGGAGGAGCTGCCGGGCTCCATCATCATCGGCGGTTCGGGCGCCATCGGCGTCGAGTTCGCCTACGTCATGAAGAACTTCGGCGTCGACGTGACGATCGTCGAGTTCGCCGACCGCATGGTGCCGACCGAGGACGCGGACGTGTCCAAGGAGCTGCTCAAGCAGTACAAGAAGCTCGGCATCAAGGTCATGACCGGCACGAAGGTCGAGAAGGCCGAGGACACCGGCTCCGGCGTCAAGGTCACCGTCTCCCCCGCCAAGGGCGGCGACTCGCAGGTGCTCGAGGCCGACAAGATGCTGTCGGCGTTCGGCTTCAAGCCGCGCGTCGAGGGCTACGGCCTGGAGGATCTCGGCGTCAAGCTCACCGAGCGCGGCGCCATCGAGATCGACGCGCGCGGCCGCACCAACGTCGACAAGGTCTACGCCATCGGTGACGTGACGGCCAAGCTCATGCTCGCGCACACCGCCGAGGCCATGGGCATCGTCGCCGCCGAGACCATCGCGGGCGTCGAGACGATGGAGATCAACTACGACATGATCCCGCGCGCGACGTACTGCCAGCCGCAGGTCGCCTCGTTCGGTTACTCCGAGGCTCAGGCCAAGGAGAAGGGCTACGACGTCAAGACGGCGACGTTCCCGTTCTCCGCGAACGGCAAGGCGCAGGGCCTCGGCGAGGCCGTGGGCTTCGTCAAGGTCATCGCAGACGCTAAGCACGACGAACTGCTCGGCGCCGCGATGATCGGCCCCGACGTCACCGAGATGCTCCCGGTACTGACCCTCGCGCAGCAGTGGGATCTGACGGCCGACGAGGTCTCGCGCAACATCTTCGCCCACCCGACGCTGGGAGAGGCCGTGAAGGAAGCCGTGCACGGCATCGCCGGGCACATGATCAACCTCTGATCGCGCAGATCCACTGATCGCGCCTGTACCTCAGCGCGATCGATTCGAGACCGCCGGGTCCGGAG
>NZ_DCNR01000072.1:28147-47902 GCF_002322065.1 Dermacoccus sp. UBA1591
CTCCGGACCCGGCGGTCTCGTTGCGTCACGTGGTCGAGCGGGCCGCCCGCGTCAACCGCGCGAGACGCCGGGGCGCCCTCGCGCGTGCCCGTCCGGCAAAGAATCGCCGCACGGGAGGTGAACTTCCGGTGAACAGATATCGGGCGCCCCCGCGAATTTCCCGCAGTGCCAACACCCGTTTGCGTACAGCGCACTCGGCGGCCACTGCGCGGTTGCACACTTGCCGTGTGGATTTCTCGTTCATTCTTCTCGTGCTCGTCATCGTCACGGCACTGGCGTTCGACTTCACCAACGGCTTCCACGACACCGGCAACGCGATGGCGACGTCCATCGCCACCGGTGCCCTCAAGCCCAAGGTGGCAGTCGCCCTCTCCGGCATCCTCAACCTGATCGGTGCCTTCCTGTCGGTCGAGGTCGCCCTCACCGTCACCAACGCAGTCATCAAGATCCAGGCCAAGGACGGCGCTCCGAAACCGGAGTTCCTCGCCGACCACGGCCAGGCCCTGCTGCTCATCGTGCTCGCCGGCCTCGTCGGTGGCATCGTGTGGAACCTGCTCACGTGGCTGCTCGGCATCCCGAGCAGTTCGAGCCACGCACTGTTCGGTGGTCTCATCGGTTCGGCCATCGCCGCGATCGGCATGGCGGGCGTCAAGTGGACGGGTGACGGTTCGAAGCTCGACGGTGTCGTCGGCAAGGTCATCATCCCCGCGTTCTTGTCGCCCTTCATCGCGGCGGTCGTCGCGGCGCTGGGCACGAAGCTCATCTACGCCATCACGAAGAAGGTCAGTCACGCCGAGTCCGAGCGTGGTTTCCGCTGGGGTCAGATCTGCAGCGCCTCGCTCGTCTCGCTCGCTCACGGCACCAACGACGCGCAGAAGACGATGGGTGTCATCACCCTCGCCCTCATCGGCTACGGCTCCTGGACCGACACGCACAGCGTTCCGCTGTGGGTGAAGTTCGCCTGTGCGCTCGCCATCGCGGCCGGCACCTACCTCGGCGGCTGGCGCATCATCCGCACGCTCGGCAAGGGCCTCGTGGAGATCGAGTCGCCGCAGGGCATGGCTGCCGAGTCGGCCAGCTCCGCCGTCATCCTCGTCTCGAGCCACCTCGGCTTCGCGCTGTCGACGACGCACGTCGCGACGGGTTCGATCCTCGGTACCGGCCTGGGCAAGAAGGGCGCGGAGGTCCGCTGGGGTGTCGCCGGACGCATGGTGCTCGCCTGGTTCATCACCCTGCCCGCCGCCGCGGTCGTCGGTGCGCTCATGTGGTACCTCGGTGACGTCATCGGTGGTGGCGCCGGCGGCATCGTCGTCTTCGCCATCCTGTGCGCGTTCGCGGCCTACATGTTCTACCACTCGCGCAAGACGCCGGTCGACCACAACAACGTCAACGAGGAGTGGGACCCGCAGGACCTCGCGGCGACGCACATCCCCGACGTCGTGGCCGAGTCCGACCGCAACACCATCCACCCCGCGACCAAGGTTGGTTCCCGATGAACACTCTCTCCCTCGCGTTCGAGAGCGCCTGGAAGGTGCTTCTCGTCGCCATCGTCCTCGGTGCAGGCGTGCCTGCCCTGTTCGCCTTCGGCGTGCGTGGCTTCGCCGCCGGTGAAGGCGCTCTCACGACCGGCGAGAGCGCCAAGTCCTGGGGCAAGCCCGTCGGCCTGCTCTGCTTCGCGCTCGTCGCCGTCGCGGTGGCGCTGGGCCTCGCCATCATCATCGCGTCGGGCTTCGGCTACAAGGTGTCGTTCGAGCACGTGTTCCCGACCTTCGCCGAGAAGAAGTGAGGCGATGAACCCAGCCCTCGAGCGCATCGTCAACTGGCTGCGCGTCAGCTACCCCACGGGGGTACCGGAGCGCGACTACCAGCCGTTGCTCGCGCTCATGCGGCGCCGGCTCTCTCCTGAGGAGATGCACGAACTGGGCAACCACCTCGTCGCCGACGGGCTCGTGCCCGCTGACCGGGTCGATGTGGGTGTCGGCATCACGAAGGTGACCCAGGAGCTGCCCAGCCCACAGGAGATGGACCGGGTGCTCGACCACCTGCACGAGTGCGGGTTCCCGCTGCACGACGAGTTCGACTGAGCACGACGTCAGACCGCACGCCAGGTGTCGACGCGCCGACGCATGACGCAGGGGCCGGACGGTGAGATCTCACCGTCCGGCCCCTGCGTCATGTGCCCCCCGGCTCATCCGGGGTTTTCAGTCCCGCCCGCGCCTCACGCCGCGACGAACTCGAAGGCGAGAGCTTCGATGCGGGCGCGAGTCTCACCGTCGGCGGCCAGCCGCTCACCGACGCGTGTGGCGAGCGCGCGGATCTCGTCCTGGCTCAGCCCCGGTGCGAGTGTGAGACGCAGCCGCAGCACGCCCTCTCCCCCGTCGACGCACTCCTGGGCGAGCACGGCCTCCTCGACGCGCACAGCCTGCCCGATGGCGGAGCGCACGTGCGTGTCACGGTAGGCGGGCACCCAGGCCTGCTGCTGCGCGAGCGCCCAGACCATGCTCGCGCGCACGACCACGCGATGCTCGCTGGCCATGTCGAGCAGCAGGACGTCGCATTCCTCTGAGATGGCCGCCTGCGCGGCGAACGCGGCCTTGACGGGTGACGGGCGGGCCGCCGGATCCCAGGCGGCGAGCGCTTCGAGGCTCGTGAAGACGGGCAGGCCCTTTGTACCGTCCGGCGCGGTCAGCGTCACGACAGCCATGTCGGTCGACTTCTCGACGGCGTGCTCCCCGCTCGTGTCGACCTCGGTGGGGGCGGCGACGATCGGCACGAGCAACCTGCTCTCGGCCAACGCTGCGACCCACGCCTCCTCGTCACCACTCGCCAGCGCCGCCATGAGAGCCGCATCGGCCTCGCCGCGGTCGTCGTCGAAACCGGTGCTCGTCACCTCGCGGCCGCTGAACGGGATGCCGGCCGTGTCGCTCGGCCCCGGGCCGCTCACTCGGGGCGCCCCGCGACGTCGAGGGCGTCGGCGAGCGTCATCGTGCCCTTGTAGAGGGCCGAGCCGATGATGGCGCCTTCGACCCCGTACGGCACGAGCTCGCGCAGCGCGCGCAGGTCGTCGAGCGTCGTCACGCCGCCGGAGGCGACGACGGGGCGGTCGGTGCGCTCGCACACCTGCTGCAGCAGCGCGGTGTTGGGGCCGGCGAGCATCCCGTCTTTCGCGACGTCGGTGACGACGTAGCGCGCGCAGCCCTCACGGTCGAGGCGGGCGAGGGTCTCCCACAGGTCGCCGCCCTCCTTCGTCCAGCCGCGGGCGGCGAGGGTGGTGCCGCGCACGTCGAGGCCGACGGCGATGCGGTCGCCGTGCTCGGCGATGGCGGCAGCGGTCCACTCGGGGTTCTCCAGGGCTGCGGTGCCGAGGTTGACGCGACGGCAGCCCGTGGCGAGCGCAGCCTCGAGTGACTCGGCGTCACGGATGCCGCCGCTCATCTCGACCTTGATGTCGAGTGTGCCGACGATCTTGGCGAGCAGGCCGCGGTTCTCGCCGCGTCCGAACGCGGCATCGAGGTCCACGAGGTGCAGCCACTCGGCGCCCGCTTCCTGCCACGCGAGTGCAGCGGCGACGGGGTCGCCGAACTGGCCGCCCGTCCCGGCGATGCCCTGGACGAGTTGGACGGCCTCACCGCCGGCGACGTCGACGGCCGGCAGCAGTTCGAGGCGGGGTTCGGTGGTCATGGTGCTCCTTCGAGCCGTCGGATCGGGGTGGCTGGGCATGGCATCAGAGGGTGTCGAGCCAGTTGGTCAGCAGCGCGGCGCCGGCGTCACCCGACTTCTCGGGGTGGAACTGGGTGGCGCTCAGCGCACCCTGCTCCATGGCCGCGGCGAAGGGGGTGCCGTGCGTCGCGAGCGTGACGCGGGCGCCCGAGTTGAGGTCGGCGACGGTCGCGGGGGCCGCGAACGAGTGGACGAAGTAGAACCGTTCGTCCTCGACACCGGCGAACAGTCGGCTGCCGGGCGCCGGCTCGAGCTGCGACCAGCCCATGTGCGGTACGACCGGGGCGTCGAGACGCTCGACTCGACCATGCCACAGCCCCAGCCCGTCGACCGGTGACGGCGACGGCTCGCTCGAGCCGTCGAACATGACCTGCATGCCGACGCAGATACCGAGCACGGGGGCCTGACGTGTCAGTCGCTCTGCGATGAGCTCACGCCCGCCCGCGGCGACGAGCCCCGCGGCGCACGCGTGGAAGTTGCCGACGCCGGGCACGAACAGCCCGTCTGCGCGCGCCACAGACGTGGGATCGGCGGTGAGTTCGACGTCGGCGCCGATGCGTTCGAGCATGCGCACGGCGGAGTGGATGTTGCCGCTGCCGTAGTCGAGCACGACGACCTTCTTCATCGCTTCTCCTCCATCAGGGCGTGCCCTTCGATCTCTCGCCGTTCTTCGCGTTCCTCGCGGGTGTGCTTGTCGAAGCGTCGTACTGCCTTCGCATCAGGTTCGACGAGATCGGCCTCGATCGCCGCGCGCGGATGCAGCGCGAGCAGATGCCCGGCGGGGATGCCGAGGGCGACCATGACGCCACGCAGCACCTCGATCGGCTCGGCGCCGCGCTGCGCGAGGACGCGTTCTAGGGTCTCCGGGTGCGAGTTCTCCCCCACCGCGAGCAGATCCGCGAGGCTCGCCTGCGGCAGCGCCGCGCGCACGACCCCGAAACCGCGGCGGACGACGAACCAACGCGGCAGGGAGCGCCACCGTCGCGGCTGGACGAGGACGACGGCGTCGTCGCCGTGCACGAAGAACCCGGCGGCCGGGCGCATCATCTGCGGAACGGGGCGGGCGACGAGCACCGTCGCGGCGTCGTCAAAGGGCGCGGCCGCATGCCCAGGGCCCGCCGCGACGACGGCGCACCACGGCCCGTCGAGGTCGACGACGTACGCGGGCACGGTGCCCTGTTCGACCCAGCGAGCCACACGCTCGGCATCGCCGCGTATGACGACGACGGCGTCGAGCGCGCCGGTGAAGTTCGACTGCCGACCTAGTCTCGGCATGACTCAGAGAGCACCCTTCGCGCTCGGAATTCCCTGCACGCGCGGCTCCTTCGCCACCGCGGCGCGCAGCGCGCGGGCGATCGCCTTGAACTGGGCCTCGACGATGTGGTGCGGGTCGCGCCCGGAGATGACGTTGACGTGCAGCGCGATGCCCGCGTTGTAGCCGAGCGATTCGATGACGTGCTGCGTCAGGGAGCCGATGTAGTTGCCCCCGATGACCGCGTAGATCTGGCCGTCCGGTTCACCGGTGTGGACGACGTACGGGCGGCCCGCGACGTCGACGACCGCCTCGACGAGCGCCTCGTCGAGCGGCACCTTCGCGTCCCCGAAACGCGAGATGCCCGACTTGTCGCCGAGCGCTTCGCGCAGGGCCTGGCCGAGCACGATCGCGGTGTCCTCGACCGTGTGGTGGGCGTCCACGTCGAGGTCGCCGCTGGCGCGGATGCGCAGGTCGATGAGGCTGTGCTTGCTCAGCGAGTCGAGCATGTGGTCGTAGAAGCGCACCCCGGTGCGGATGTCGGACGTGCCCGTACCGTCGAGGTCGAGCCACAGCCTGATCGAGGCTTCCTTCGTCGTGCGCTCGATGAGCGCTGTCCGGTGGTCGGCGGGCACGTCGGGGATGACGAAGTCGGTCGCGTCGCTCATGCTTTCTCCTCCTGGAGGGCGTGCGTGGGGGCGAGGTCGGTGAGGGCCGCGATGACGGCGTCCGTCTCGGCGGGCGTGCCGGCCGTGATGCGCAGGTGGTGCGCGATGCCGACGTCGCGCACGAGGATGCCGCGATCGAGCAGGGCCTGCCACGTGGCGTGCGCGTCGGTGAGACCACCGATGAGAACGAAGTTCGCATCGCTCGGCGTCGGCGTGAGCCCCGCCACTCGCGCGGCCTCGACGATGCGGTCGCGCTGGGCCTTGATCGCATCGACCATGGCGAGCATCTCTTCGGCGTGGTCGAGGGCCGCCAGCGCGGTCGCCTGCGTCACCGACGACAGGTGGTAGGGCAGACGCACGAGACGCATCGCGTCGCAGATCTCGCGCGAGGCGGCCATGTAACCGACGCGCGCGCCGGCGAACGCGAACGCCTTGCTCATCGTGCGGCTGACGATCAGGCGCGGGTGATCGGCGAGCAGCTCGAGGGCGCTCGGCGTGCCCGGGCGCGCGAACTCGACGTACGCCTCGTCGACGATGACGACGGCGTTCGGCGCCGCGTCGTAGATGGCGCGCACGACGTCGTTGCTCACCGCGGTGCCCGTCGGATTGTTCGGCGTGCAGACGAACACGACGTTCGGACGGTGCTCGCGCACCTGGTCGACTGCGAGGTCGACGTCGAGGTCATAGACGCCCTCACGACGATCGCGCAGGCCGTCGACCCATGTCGTTCCCGCGCCGCGCGCGATGATCGGGTGCATCGAGTAGCTCGGCGTGAAGCCGAGCGCGACGCGGCCCGGGCCCCCGAAGGCCTGCACGATGTGGCTGAGCACCTCGTTGCTGCCGTTGGCGGCCCAGATCTGCTCGACGGGCAACCGGACGCCCGTCACGCGATCGAGGTAGTCGGCGAGGGCCGCGCGCAGTTCGGTGAACTCGCGATCCGGGTAGCGGTTCAGCCCGCCCGCGGCCTTCTCGACTCGCTCGACGATGCTGCGCACGACCGTCTCCGGCACGTCGTAGGACGACTCGTTCGTGTTGAGCGCGATGGGCACGTCGAGCTGCGGCGCGCCGTACGCGCTCTGGTCTCGCAGGTCTTCGCGCAGCAGCTGCGTGATCGTGGGTTCGCTCATGCGGGCGCGTTCTCCGTCCCGGCCTCTGCCTCGTCCCGACGCTCGAAGCGCGCCGTCACGGCCTCGCCGTGCGCCGGCAGGTCCTCCGCGTTCGCGAGCGTGACGACGACGTCCGCGACCTCCGCGAGGGCCTCGCGCGAATAGTCGACGATGTGGACGCCCTTGAGGAACGACTGCACCGACAGCCCGCTCGAGTGGCAGGCGCACCCGCCGGTCGGCAGGACGTGGTTCGACCCGGCGGCGTAGTCGCCGAGGCTGACGGGCGAGTAGGTGCCGACGAAGATGGCACCCGCGTTGCGCACGCGCAGCGCGTCCTCGCGCGAGCTGGCGGTGTGGATCTCGAGGTGCTCGGCGCCGTAGGCGTCGACGACGCGCAGCCCGGCCGTGACGTCGTCGACGAGGACGATGGCCGACTGCGGACCGCCGAGGGCCGTGAGCACGCGCTCGCTGTGCTTCGTCGCGCGGGCGCGGCGCTCGAGGGCTGCCTCGACGTCGTCGGCGAGGCGCGTCGAGTCGGTGACGAGGACGGAGGCCGCGAGGTTGTCGTGCTCGGCCTGGCTGATGAGGTCTGCGGCGACGTGCTCGGCGTCCGCGGTGTCGTCGGCGAGGATGCCGATCTCCGTCGGGCCCGCCTCGGCGTCGATGCCGATGAGGCCCTTGAGCAGGCGCTTCGCGGCTGCGACGTAGATGTTGCCCGGGCCGGTGACGAGGTCGACGGGCTCGCACACGCTCGTGCCATCCTTCTCCCGTGCGCCGTACGCGAACATCGCGACGGCCTGCGCGCCGCCGACGGCGTACACCTCGTCGACGCCGAGCAGGGAGCACGCGGCGAGGATCGTCGGGTGCGGGTAACCGGCGAACTCGCCGGTGTTCTGCGCCTGCGGCGGGCTCGCGACGGCGACCGAGTCGACGCCCGCGACCTGCGCGGGCACGACGTTCATGACGACCGAGCTCGGGTACACGGCGAGGCCGCCGGGCACGTAGAGCCCGACGCGCTCGACGGGGATCCAACGTTCAGTGACGCTGCCGCCGTCGCTCACCTGCGTCGTGACGTCCTCGCGCGCCTGCGCGGCGTGGACGATCCGCACGCGGCGGATGGCTTCGACGAGGGCGTCCTTGATCGCGGGGTCGAGCTGCGCTTCGGCGGCTGCGAGCACCTCCGCGGGCACCCGCAGGTGCGTCGGACGCACCTTGTCGAATCGCTCCCCCAGCTCGCGCAGCGCGTCGGCCCCGTCATGGCGCACCTGCTCGCACAGCGGACGCACGACGTCGAGGGCCGCCTCGATGTCGAACTGTGCGCGCGGCAGCGCATCGCGCAGGCCGCGTGCATCGAGGGAGGTCAGGGCTGAACCACGAAGGTCACGACGCGAAATCACCGCTCCATTCTAGGCGGCGGCACCGAGCGCCTGCCCGCCCGTCTCAGCGTCGGAAGCTCGGTCCGGTGCTGTTGTGAGGATCCTCACCGTAGAACACGCGGTCGACGACGAGCCGGGCGCGCCGCGAGACCTTGCGGTACTCCTCGCCGAGCTGACGACCGTCACCGGCGGGCAGTCCGAGCAGCGTCGCGATGCCCTCCGCGTCGCGCAGGTCGCTCGGCAGCGACTCGACGGGGCGGCCGCGCCACAGCACCGAGGCGTTGCGCACCCGGGAGGCGAAGGTCCACGCGTCGGCGAGTACCTCGGCGTCGTGGGCGTCCATGAGCTCGAGCTCGGCGAGCAGCCGCAGCGTCGAGATCGTGCCGGTCCGACGCAACTGTGGGTGGGCGTGGGCGTGCTGCAACTGGTGCAGTTGCACGCACCACTCGACGTCGGACAACCCGCCGCGCCCCAGCTTGAAGTGGGTGCGCGGATCGGCCCCGCGGGGAATGCGCTCGGCCTCCATCCGCGCCTTGAGCGTGCGGATGCGACGCACCGCGGCGTCACGGATGCCGCCCTCGGGCCAGCGCAGCGGATCGACGAGGTCGACGAAGGCGCGGCCCAGGTCGGCGTCACCGGCGAGCGGGTAGGCGCGCAGCAACGCCTGGGCCTCCCAGCCCTCCGACCAGCGCTCGTAGTACGAGGCGTAGGAGTCGAGGGAACGCACGAGGGGGCCCTGCTTGCCCTCGGGACGCAGCGCGGCGTCGATCTCGAGCTTCGGGTCTGGCCCGGCGAGCGCGGCGAGGCGTCGCAACTCGGTGACGACGGCGAGCGCCTGGTCCTGCGCAGCACCGGCGTCGGCGCCGTCGCGCGGGCGGTGGACGTACATGACGTCGGCGTCGGAGCTGTAGCCGAGCTCACGCCCGCCGAAGCGTCCCATACCGATGATCGTGACGTCGGTGAGGCGTGCGTCCGAGTCATCGCAGACGGCGCGCCATGCGAGGTCGAGCCCGGTCTGCAGCATCGCGGCCATGACGTCGGTGAGGGCCTTCTCGACGCCCTCGAGGTCGAGTTCGCCGAGCACGTCGGCGATGGCGATGCGCGTCAGCTCGGTGCGGCGGACGGTGCGCGCCGCGAGCATCGCCTTGTCGACGTCGTCGTGGCGACCGGCGACGGACGTCATCGTCGCGCTGATCGCCTTCTCGTCACGCGGCACGCGCAGCGCAGGGTCGGCGAACAGCTTGACGCTCTCGGGCGCGCGTTCGAGCAGTTCCGAGACGTAGCGCGACTTCGACAGCACCTCGGCGAACAGTTCCGCGGTGCTGCCCTCGCGCAGTGTGTTGAGGTACCAGTGCGAGGTGCCGAGCTCGTCACTGATGCGGCGGTAGGCGAGCAGCCCGGCGTCGGGGGTCGGGCCGTCGGCGAGCCACTGCAGGATGACGGGCATGAGCGTGCGCTGGATCTGCGCACGCCGCGACAGCCCCGACGTCAGCGCCTGCAGGTGGCGCAGCGCGCCGCTCGGGTCGGCGTAACCGAGCGCGGCGAGACGATCGCGCGCGCCCTCGTCCGACAACTTCGCCTCATCGTCGTCGAGACGCGCGACGGCCGACAGCAGCGGCCGGTAGAACAGCTTCTCGTGCAGGCGGCGCACCGAGCGCGCGAGCTCCTGCCAGTGGGCGGTGACGGCCTCGTCGGGGTCGCGCATCAACCCGACGCCGCGTCCGAGGCGGCGCAGGTCTGCGCTCGACGTCGGCATGAGGTGGGTGCGACGCATCTTGCTCAGCTGGATGCGGTGCTCGAGCACGCGCAGCTGACGGTAGGAGCGGTCGAGCGCCGAGGCATCCGTGCGCCCGACGTAACCCCACGAACTGAGCGCCTCGAGGGCGTCGAGCGTCGAGCGGGCGCGCACCCGCTCGTCGGTGCGTCCGTGGACGAGCTGCAGCAGTTGCACGGAGAACTCGATGTCGCGCAGACCGCCCGGGCCGAGCTTGATCTGGCGTGCCTGCTCGCTGACGGGCACGTGCGACTCGACGCGACGGCGCATCGCCTGCGCGTCCTCCACGAAGTTCTCGCGCTTGCTGGCCTGCCACACCATCGGCCGCATCGCGGCGATGTAGGCCTCGCCGACCTCACGGTCGCCCGCGATGGGGCGCGCCTTGAGGAGCGCCTGGAACTCCCAGCCCTTCGCCCAGCGCTCGTAGTAGTTGCGGTGGCTCGCGACGGTGCGCACGAGGGGGCCCTGCTTGCCCTCCGGGCGCAGCGCGGCGTCGACCTGCCACAGCGAACCCTCCCCCGTGCTCGCCGAGCAAGCGCGCATCAGCTCGGTCGCGAGCTCCGTAGCGAAGCGCAGGGCGACGTCCTCGTCGACCCCGTCCGCGGGCTGCGCGACGAAGATGACGTCGACGTCGGAGATGTAGTTGAGCTCGCGCCCGCCCGTCTTGCCCATGCCGATGACGGCGAGTCGAGCCTGCTCGGCGCCCTCGACGCTCTGCGTCGCGATGTGCAGCCCCGCCTCGAGCGCGGCACCCGCGAGGTCGGCGAGTGACGCTGCCGTCGCGGGCAGGACATTGGCGGGGACGTCGGTGACGTCGAGCGCCGCGATCTGCACGAGCTGACGACGGTAGGCCACGCGCAGCGCGTCGTAGGCGCTGACGTCGTCGTCCCGCCCGTCGATCTCGGCGATGAGCGCCTGAGCGAACGCCGCCTGGTCGCGACGCTCCGCGGCGACCACGTCGCGCCACTGCTCGGGCTTGGCGACGAGGTGATCACCGAGGGCGCTCGAGGCGCCGAGCACGCCGAACAAGCGCGCTCGTGCGAGCGGCTGCGTCAGCGCCTCCGTCAGCGCGCGCCGGCCGGGAGCATCGAGCGCCTCGCGCAACCGAACGAACGCGAGCAGCGCCTGGTCGGGGTCGGCGACCGCGCCCGTGACGTCGAGCAGGACGTCGGTCGGGACGAGGTCGGCGACCTCCTGGGCCAGCGAGCCGGCGCGTTCGGTGTCGGTGTAGCCCGCCTTGCGCCAGGCCGCGGAACTCTTGGTCTGCTGCGTACGACTCACAACCGGCGCAGATCCTGCTTGATCTCGAACTCGGTCACCTGGTCGCGGTAGGCGGCCCACTCGTTGTGCTTGTTGCGCAGCACGAAGTCGAAGACGTGCTCGCCGAGCACCTCGGCGACGAAATCGCTCTCCTCCATCGTGCGGATCGCCTCGTCGAGCGAAGCCGGCAACGGTCGGATGCCCATGGCGCGACGCTCGCGCTCGGTGAGCGTCCACACGTCGTCCTCGGCCTCGGGCGGCAGCTCCATGCCCTGCTCGATGCCCTTGAGGCCTGCGCCCAGCATCACGGCGTACGCGAGGTAGGGGTTGCACGCTGCGTCGAGGGTGCGCACCTCGATGCGCGTGCTCTGGCCCTTGTCGGGCTTGTACATGGGGATGCGGATCATCGCGCTGCGGTTGTTGTGCCCCCAGCAGATGTGCGCCGGCGCCTCGGAACCGCCCCAGATGCGCTTGTAGCTGTTGACGAACTGGTTCGTGATCGCCGTGAACTCCGGCGCGTGGTGGAGCAGGCCGGCGACGAACTGGCGGCCCGTGCGCGAGAGCTGATACGGCGAACCCGGCTCGTGGAACGCGTTCGTGTCACCCTCGAACAGCGACAGGTGCGTGTGCATGCCGCTGCCGGGCTGGCCTGCCATCGGCTTCGGCATGAAGCTCGCGAAGATGCCCTGCTCGAGCGCGACCTCCTTGATGACGGCCTTGAACGTCTGGATGTTGTCGGCCATCGACAACGCGTCGGCGTAGCGCAGGTCGATCTCGTTCTGCCCCGGCCCGCCCTCGTGGTGACTGAACTCCACGGAGATGCCCATGTTCTCGAGCATCGTGATGGCGGCGCGCCGGAAGTCGTGGCCCGTGCCGTGCGGCACGTGGTCGAAGAACCCGGCCGAGTCGACCGGCACGGGACGGCCGTGGTCGAGGTCCTTCTCGAACAGGTAGAACTCGATCTCGGGATGGGTGTAGAAGGTGAACCCCAGGTCGGCGGCCTTCGTCAGCGAGCGGCGCAGCACGTCACGCGGGTCGGCGAGGCTCGGGGTGCCGTCGGGCAGCAGGATGTCGGCGAACATGCGCGCAGTGCCGGGGTTCTCGCCGCGCCACGGCAGCACCTGGAACGTCGAGGCGTCCGGGCGCAGCAGCATGTCGGCCTCGTAGACCCGCGCGAGACCGTCGATCGACGAACCGTCGAAGCCGATGCCCTCGGCGAACGCCCCCTCGAGTTCCGCCGGCGCCACGGCGACCGACTTGAGGGTTCCGAGCACGTCCGTGAACCACAGACGCACGAATCGGATGTCACGTTCCTCGATCGTGCGGAGCACGAACTCTTGCTGACGGTTCATGACGCCATCCTGCCTCACCGCGTCACCCGACGACGAGCGGCCCCGGGGATGATCCCCGGGGCCGCTCACATGTCGGACTCAGCCGCTCGCCGCAGCGCCTCAGCGGCGGAAAATCACGTCGAGGTGCGCCTTGTCCTTGCTCACACCACTGACGGTGACCTTGACGCCGCTGCCTGCCGTCAGCGTCGAACCCGTCGGGTTGGAGGCGTCGTAGTAGTTCGTCGCCTCCGTGTCGTCGAACGTCGACACGCCCTTGCTCTTCGGGAACGTCGTGGCGTCACCGTTGCGGTGCAGCGTCAGCGACGGCATCGAGGACGAGCCGAACACCGCGTCCCAGGGCTGCAGCTTGTTCGACACGAGCGTGCCGTCCTTCCATTTCATCGCCTGCGCGTGCGAGTCGATGGGCAGCACCTGGCCGTGGCCGGGGTGCTCGGAGACGTTGTTGTTCGCGTACTCGTTGTCGACGTACCACATGAGAACACCGGGCTGGAAGGCGAAGTGCTCGACACGCTCGGCCTGCTGCTTGAGGTAACCGAAGTTGTACGGACCCGTCTTGAGGTAACGGTCGTAGCCGTTGTACTGACGGTTCTCTGCGAGGTAGTAGTGCGTCTTCTTCTCGCTCGTCGTGCCCGATGAGAGGGTGAAGCCCTTCGCGACCCAGCCGTTCGTGCCCTTCTCGACGTCGTCCGACAGCAGTGTCGCGCCGTCGGCGACGATGCGGATGTCGTCGAGGAACGGGCCCGCCCCGTGGACGCCGCCGTCACTCGCGTAGCGGAAGCGGAAGTCGACCTTCTTGCCCGCGTAAGCGCTCAGGTCGTACGTGAGGTCGCTCCAGTTCTTCTTCTCACCGGAGACCTCCTTGCCCACCTGCGCCCAGGTGGCGCCACCGTCGGTGCTGACCTCGCCGTAGAAGAAGTCGTAGCCCTCCTCGGTGTCGTACCAGGCCGCTGTCGTCACGCTCGCGGACTTCTTGCCCGTGAGGTCGATCGAACGCGTCAACGTCGAGTTGAGGTTGTCGGCGCTGCCGCCCCACCACTCGTTGGCCCCCGACTGGGGCTTGTTGTACGTCGTGGTGATCGTCTTGTCTGGCAGGTTGATCAGGGCCGCCTGGCCGAGCGTCGCCGAGTCACGGTCGCTCGGGCCGATCTGGACCTTCTTGCTGTTGCCGTAGCTCACCTTCGTGGCGTCGAGCCAGCCGAGCTGCAGCTTCTCCCACGGACCCATGTAGCCCGGGCGCGAACCGATGTCGGTCTTGCCGTCGCCGAGCCACGAACCGGCGCTCATGAGCGACCAGTACGAGACGTCGTTCTGAGCCTTGTTCGTCGTGTCGTACAGGTCCGGCAGGCCGAGGTCGTGACCGAACTCGTGCGTGAAGACACCGAGACCACCGTTCTCCGGCTCGGTCGTGTAGTCACCGATCCACAGGCCCGTGTCGCCGAGCGGCACACCACCGAGCTTGTTCTGCGACGGGCCGGCCTTGCCCGCGAGGTTCTGGTACGCGTACCAGCGGTGGCTCCAGATGGCGTCATCTCCCTGGGCGCCACCGCCGGCCTCTTCGCCCTCACCGGCGTGGATGGCCTGGAAGTGGTCGATGTAGCCGTCGGGCTCGTCGAAGTTGCCGTCGCCGTCGAAGTCGTAACGGTCCCACTTGTCGAAGCTCTGCAGGTACGCCTTGATCTGGGCGTCGCTCTTGCCCGCTGCCTTCTGCGCGTTGACCCACGCCGTGGCGCTGTCGGCGATGAAGGACCAGGAGCCCTCGGCCTCGCTCGTGCCGTCACCCGAGACAGGGTTGTGGCCGTAGCGCGCCTCGTTGAAGGGCACCTTGACCCAGTCGCTCACGTCGCCCTCGACGTCGAAGCGGCCGTTCGACTGCTTGGAGTAGAAGTCCTTGAACGACTCCGAGCTGCCGAACATCATGTCGAAGTAGTGCTGACGGTTGAAGTCGGCCTTCCAGATCGTGCTGTTGTTGTCGGTCGCGCCGCCGTCCATCTTGCGGTCGGGCTGGGCAATCTTGTTGTGCAGCGGGCCGGGCGCGCCACCGGCGGCGGGCTTCGTCTGGTCACCGAACTCGACGAGGAAGCTCAGGATGTTCGCCTTCTGGTTGACGTCGTACTGGACGTAACGCGGCTTCGTCTTGCCCTTCTTGTCCTTGCCCTTGACCTCGATGACGCGCTTGCCGTTGACCTTCTTCGTGGCGGCCTTGCCCGTGACGAGAGCGCTGACGGCGGCGTCACGCAGGTCGGCCTTCTTCTCCGCGAGCGGGTTCGGACGGTCGTCGGACTTGCCGACGCGGGTCTGGCCCTCGCCTGCGGGCGGGGCGTTGTTGGCGGAGGCGACCGGGGCTGCGATGAGACCGAAGGCCGTCACCGTGCCGACGAGAGCCGCGGCCATGCGCGGCGTGTTCGAACGACGATGTGTCATGAGTACTCCAGGAGCAGAAGGGCGCCCACGTCCAGCACGTGAACACTGTGAAGATACCCAGCCTCCCCTCAGCGAACGGTGATGTCGCTTACAACATTTGCGTAACGAAGGGTGCTATCACGATCCGCCCCCGCCAGCGGATGGGAACGGCTCCAACGGCTGCTGATTACGCTGGAGCCATGAGTGAAGAGGCCGCCCCGTACCGCACCGCCGAACGCAAGCGCATCCGCACCGTCACGCTGCAGCAGTTGAAGGAGCGCGGTGAGCGTTTCTCGATGCTCACCTCCTACGACATGTACACGGCCGAGATCTTCGACGAGGCCGGCATCGAGACGCTCCTCGTCGGCGACTCGGCGGGCAACAACGTGCTCGGTTACGACACGACGCTGCCCGTCACCCTCGACGAACTCATCCCCCTCGTGCGTGCCGTCAGCGGCGCTGCGCAGCACGCCCTCGTCGTCGCGGATCTGCCGTTCGGCAGCTACCAGGAATCGCCGCAGCAGGCGTTCGCGAGCGCCGCGCGACTCATGAAGGAAGGGCGCGCTCACGCGGTCAAGCTCGAGGGCGGGGCGCACATGGCGCCCACCGTCGAGCATCTCGTGCGCGGCGGCATCCCCGTCATCGCGCACATCGGGTTCACGCCGCAGAGCGAGCACACGCTCGGCGGGTACCGAGTCCAGGGCCGCGGCGACGACGCCGAGCGCATGGTCGCCGAGGCGCGGGCGCTGCAGGACGCGGGGGCTTTCTGCGTGCTCATGGAGATGGTGCCGGCGCCCGTCGCGCAGCAGGTGACGGACGCGCTGCGCGTGCCGACGATCGGCATCGGCGCCGGCGCCGGATGCGACGGTCAGGTGCTCGTGTGGACCGACTTCGCCGGCCTGCGTGACGGCCGCTATCCGCGCTTCGCCAAGAAGTTCGCCGACGTGCGCAGCGTGCTGCTCGACGCGGCGCGCACCTACCGCGAAGACGTCGCCTCCGGCACGTTCCCGGCGCCCGAGCACAGCTTCGAGAGCTGACGCCCGCGCTCGTCGTTCGCGCGGGACGCGAGAGGATCGGGTATGTCAGCGCTGGTGTGAGGGTGTTGAGTCGGCGGCGTCAGGTTCGGGCCGGGCGGCACCCCATCCGGCGCGCATGAGCTTGGCGGGCCAGTAGGCGAGCATCGCGGCGGCGAGGACGCCGAAGATCGCGTTCACGACGACGGCGGCGCTCAGGCCGGCGAGCGCCGTCATGCCGGACAGGGCGAGCGGCCCGATCGTCGAACCGGTGTCACTGAGCTGGCGCCACAGGCCGAGGAACGGCGCGCGTCCGACGTCGGGCGAGAAGTCGGCGCCGAGCGTCATCACCATGCCAGAGCCGATGCCGTTGCCGAACCCGAGCGCGCAGCTCGCGGCGAGCACCGCGGCGAAGGTGTGGGCGAACGGCAGCGCGACGAGGGCTGCGGCCATGATGAGCATCGACGGTACGGCGACGGCG
The DNA here is from genome assembly GCF_002322065.1 of Dermacoccus sp. UBA1591. Lineage (NCBI taxonomy): Bacteria > Bacillati > Actinomycetota > Actinomycetes > Micrococcales > Dermacoccaceae > Dermacoccus > Dermacoccus sp. UBA1591. Next base: position 44,550 of record NZ_DCNR01000072.1, read on the forward strand.
GCGCGCCCCCGCACGTCCATGACCTTGCCGGCCGGGTAGAACACGAGCATGTCGATGCCGCCCGCGATCCCGTAGATGGCGCTCGTCGACTGCTCGTCGAGGCCGATGTGCGTGCACCACAGCGGGATGACGACCTGCCGTGTCGCGCGCACGGCCGACACGAGCAGGACGCCGAGCCCGACCGTCAGCAGCACGCGCGCGAACGAGCGTGCGACGGTGCGGGTGGAGACCCGTTCGACGGGCCCGGTTCCGGCCCGCTCGACATCCTCCATGAGCAGCGCGCACCACGTCGCGAGCGCGAGGAAGACGATGGCGAGGACGAAGACGGAACGCCCGCCGAACACTCCGATGAGGGCGGCGCCGACGAGGGGGCCGACGAACATGCCGATGCGACCCACGCCGCCGAGCAGCGACAACGCGCGCGCCCGGTGCGTGGGCGGGACGGCCTCCGTCAGGTACTTCTGGCGCGCGAGCATGTAGACCGACGACGCCATGCCGATGATGACGACACCGAGCATGAGCGCGACGAGGCTCGGCGCGAGGCACAGCAGGCATCCCGCGGCCGTGACGACGCCCGCGAGCACGAGCGCGCGACGTTCGCCGAGGCGCTGCGTGATGAGTGAGGCGGGGATGTTCGACACGAGCGAGCCGAGCCCGATGAGCATCGCGACGAAAGCCGCGAGCGCCACCGACGCGCCGCGCGCCACGGCCGTCGAGGGGATGACGGGCAGGATGGCGCCCTCAGCGGCACCGAACAGCAGCGTCGGGCCATAGGCGGGGATCGCGAGCCGCCGCAGATCGAACCCGAGCTCGCTCACCTGTGCTCCCCTCCTTCGCACCCGTCGTTGCATTGCGATGCTATGCGTCGATGGCGTGGGGCGCGTCAGCGTCTCACGTGGGGCTCATGGGCGGCCCTACCCGGCAGGCAACGGTGACATTCCTGGCCAGATGCGCGTCGGATCAGCCGCATCACGCCGCGCCAGATCATGACGACGGGCCGCATCCCTCGTGGGATGCGGCCCGTCGCGCGTGGATGGGTGCGTCAGTCGTCGCCGTTGAAACGACGCTCTTCAGCGTCCCACTCCTCGCTGCGCTTGTGCGCGGATTCGATGGCGTCGCGCGCCGCGGCCTCGGTGGCGTAGGGGCCGAGCATGTCGCTCTTGGCGTTGGTCTCCTCCCCCTGCTCCACGGCACCGGTGTTGACGTTGTACCAGTAGGCCATGACGGCTCACCTCCTCGCGCCTGCGGGCGCGTCTTGTGCGGGCGCCGAGCCCTGTCGGACCCGGCCTCTAGACTCAACCCTATGACGACGACGCGCTCCACGACCACGTCCGGCCGCACGATCACCGCGGGCACGATCAGCCCGCGCCGCAGCGTGCCTCAGAAGATCGCCCGCCCCGAGTACGTCGGGCGCGACGAGGCGCGCGAGGGCTTCGAGTCGTACGTCAAGGACGCGGAGACGATCGAACGCCTGCGCGTCGCCGGGCGCATCGCCGCGGGCGCGATGGAGGAGGCGGGCAAGGCCGTAGCCCCCGGTGTCACGACCGACGAGCTCGACCGCATCGCCCACGAGTACATGCTCGACCACGGCGCCTACCCCTCGACGCTCGACTACCTCGGCTTCCCGAAGTCGCTGTGCACGAGCGTCAACGAGGTCATCTGCCACGGCATCCCCGACTCGACGGTGCTCGAGGACGGCGACATCGTGAAGCTCGACGTCACGGCCTACAAGGACGGCGTGCACGGCGACAACTGCGCGACATACCTGTGCGGCGACGTCGACGACGAGTCGCGCCTGCTCGTCGAACGCACGAAGGAGGCGATGATGCGCGGCATCCGCGCCGCGAAGCCGGGGCGGCAGGTCAACGTCATCGGCCGTGTCATCGAGCAGTACGCGAAGCGGTTCGGCTACGGCGTCGTGCGTGACTACACGGGCCACGGCATCGGCACCGAGTTCCACAACGGCCTCATCATCCCGCATTACGACGCGGCGCCCCACTACGACGACGTCATCGAGGTGGGCATGGTCTTCACGGTCGAGCCCATGCTCAACCTGGGTTCGGGCGAGTCGGCCCCGACCTGGGACGACGGCTGGACGGTCGTGACGGCCGACGGCTCGCGTTCGGCGCAGTTCGAGAACACCCTCGTCATCACCGAGACGGGCCCCCAGATCCTCACCAGCCTCGACTGACGTTCCTGCAGGCCCAGCGCCTGCGCACGAGGGCTGACGGGCCGCGCGGTTAGGCTGTCGACGAGTTCGTCGCCGCACGCGAGATGTCGGTGGCCCCGTCCCGTGCAGTGCGATTCCCCTGCAGTTGATCAAGGAGCCCGAGCATGACCCGCACGTCCTATCCCCTCGGCATCGACGTCGGCGGAACCGGCATCAAGGGTGCCCCCGTCGACCTCGACAAGGGCGCGTTCGCTTCGGAGCGCATCCGTTTCGAGACGCCCGCGGGTGCCTCGCCTGACGCTGTCGCGGACGTCATCGCCCAGATCGTCGAGCACTTCGCCGACATGATCGGCGACGAACCGATCGGCGTGACGATTCCCGGCGTCGTGCAGCACGGCGTCGTGCGTACGGCCGCGAACATCGACAAGGCGTGGATCGGGACGAACGCCGAAGAGCTCATCTCGGCGCATATCGGGCGCGACGTGCTCGTGGTCAACGACGCCGACGCGGCCGGCATTGCAGAGAACTTCTACGGCGCGGCGAAGGACACGGACGGGCTCGTGCTCGTCACGACGCTCGGCACCGGCATCGGCACCGCCGTCATCAACGACGGTGTGCTCGTACCGAACTCTGAGCTCGGCCACATCGAGGTCGAGGGCCACGACGCCGAGACGCGGGCCGCTCACTCGGCGAAGGAGCGCGAGGAACTGTCGTACGGCAAGTGGGCCAAGCGACTCACGAAGTACTACACCTCGCTGGAGAACCTGCTGTGGCCCGACCTGTTCGTCGTCGGCGGTGGCGTGTCGAAGAAGGCCGAGAAGTTCCTGCCACTGCTCGACATCCGCACGCCCATCGTGCCCGCCAAGCTCGAGAACGCCGCCGGCATCGTCGGTGCAGCGCGCCTCGCGCACGATCGGCACGTGAAGTAGCGGCCACTGCTCGGCCGTCACCTGCGACCAGGCGCGCCCGAGAACTCGCCCGATGACGACGAGGCCGGCTTCCCGCAGTGTGCGGGAGCCGGCCTCGGTCGCTTCGTGGCGTGCTCACCCAGGGTGGTGGTGCGCGGCTGTTCGGGCCGTGGTGGGGCTCCGAGTCACCTGCCGGTTCGCGCACTCGGGGTGGTGAGCGCGTCGAACGCGATGCCTCAACTCTTGCAATGTCGATCATGCTGCGCAACACCCAC
>NZ_DCNR01000072.1:48136-48871 GCF_002322065.1 Dermacoccus sp. UBA1591
CGTGAACTGCTCGTGCGACCTGCGCGGGGCAGCGCACTGCACTGTGCTTCAGGCCATGGATGCGGTGCGCTGAGCACGCGTCACGACTGGAACGAGGATGATCATGGATCGACGCTCCCACGCCCGACGCGGCGCAGCTCGACAAACAGACACGGGGCCACGCACGGCGACGACGTCCGCGACCGCGACGTCATCTGGGTCGCCGCGCCCGACCTCACCGCCGCAGCTCGACGAGACGGATCGGCTGCTCCTGCTCGCTCTCGACGAGGACCCGCGTATGACGACGATGGCGCTCGCGCAGCGTTGCGGCCTGGCGCGCGGCACGGTGCACGCGCGGCTGGAGCGGTTTCGCGAGCGCGGCATCCTGCGACTCAACAGTGCGCGCGTCGACCCGGCGACGCTCGGACGGCCCATGAGCGCGATGGTGGCGGTCGAGCTGGATCAGCACGACATCTCGGGCGCGATCGACGGGTTGGCGCAAATCCCCGAGGTGCTCGAGTGCTTCGCGCCGGCCGGCGAGACGGACCTGCTCGTGCGCGTCGTCGCGCGCGACCCTGACGACCTCTATCGCGTCAGCGAGGAGATCCGCCTGTGCCCCGGCGTCACCCGAACCCGCACGAGCGTCTACCTGCGCCGCGTCATCCCCTACCGTATCGACCCGCTGTTGCGCGAAGGCATCGACGAACCGACGTCTGCGCGCGACCGGCGGGGGTGAGGCGGCGGGACGGGGCGACG
>NZ_DCNR01000072.1:49025-59915 GCF_002322065.1 Dermacoccus sp. UBA1591
GGGCGACGACGTCGTGGGTGCGTGAGGCGCATCGCGGGGTGGAACCGAGCCACGTGCTCGAGGAGCTGCTGGCAGTTCCGGCGCTCAAGCGTGGGAGCCGACGCTGCACCTCACGCAGTCGCCCGCGGTGCTGGGCACCGCGGAACCGAGGCGACCGACACGCTCCCAGCACGGGCGCGGGTGTGGTCGACTGGAGCCATGAGCGACGACATGACGCAGCGTCCCGGTGGGCGGCCCGATCCGATGCGCACCCTGACGGCGGCGGAGGTGGCCGCGCAGACCCCGGCCGGGTGGGCGCAGATCATGGGGTCACTGCGGGCGCGCTACCGCACTGGCGACTTCGCGACGGGGTTGCGGCTCGTGAACCTCATCGGCGAGTCGGCGGAACGGTGGGATCACCATCCCGACGTCACCCTGACGTACGCGGACGTCATCGTCAGCCTCGTCAGCCATGACGTCCGCGGCATCACGAGCCGCGATCTACGGATGGCGAGGTTGAGCGCCGAGCACGCGGCGCACCTGGGCCTCGAACCGGACGTGGCCGGTCTCACCCAGATCGATCCGGGGCTCGACACTGCACACGCGGACGAGGTCGCTCCGTTCTACTCGGCGCTCTTCGCTGCGCCGCTGCGTGACGGTGAGCCCGTCGACCCGAGCGGCCAGACGCCGACGGTGTGGTGGCAGGCCCCGGATGATGCGGACTCCCCCGATGGCGATGCGGCCGACGATTCCCAGCTCCCGCCGGCGGATCACGAGCAGCGTTGGCACTTCGACGTCTGGGTGGCGGCGGAGGCCGCCGAGCAGCGGCTGGCAGCCGTTCTCGATGCCGGCGGCCGCCTCGTCAGCGACGCCCACGCCCCGTCGTTCTGGGTCGTCGAGGACGCCGACGGCAACCGTCACTGCATCTGCACGCCCGCCGGGCGATGAGGGACTGGGCCGACGTCGCGGAGGGCTACCGCCGATCGTTTGCACGGGCTTGCGCGGGCGCCACCGGGCCGCTCCTGGCCGCAACGAATGACCAGCGCGGCCACAGCGACGACGTCTGCGCCATCTCGACGTCGGGTGCGGCGACGGTCGCTTGGCCGCTGCCGCGTCAGAGAACGGTCGTGCGGTCGTCGCGTGCGACGCGGACGCGACGATGTGCGAACTCACCCGCTCTTCGGCACCCCACGTGGCCACTCTGAAAGCAGCGCTGCCTGAACTCCCTTTCTGCTCCGGCAGCTTCGACATCGTGACGGCCAATTTCGTCATCAATCACGTCGAGGCGCCGTGCGCGTCGATGCGCGAGCTGTCCCGCGTCTGCCGTCGTGACGGGATCGTGGCGGCGACGATCTGGCCCGCCGGTGGCGCAGGATTCGGCCCCTTGCTCCGCGAGGTGCTCTCCTGCCCCGATCTGACGCCGCTGCCTGACCAGTCCCTACCTGCCTATCAGGACTTCGAGCGAACCCGCCGGGGCCTCGGTTCCCTCTTCGCCGCGGCGGGCTCGACGATGTCCGATCCACCGACATCAGCTGGACGTGGACGGTGACGCCCGAGGACCTGTGGGCGGGCATCACGGCCGGCGTGGCGACGCCGGGCATGACGTACCTTGCTCAATCAGCCGAGGTGAGGGCCCGGATGCGGGAGCTCTTCTTCGAGACGGCCCGCACGATGTGTGCCGAGGGGACGCTGACCTTCGATGCTCGCGCCGTGCTGGCGACCGGGCGCATTTCGTGAACCTCCGGTGGGCCTGACCGTGCGATGACGCGTGGCGTTTCCTCGGCGCAATAGGGTCGGCGGCAGGACGGGCCACCCCGTGACCGACAGCGGACGTTGACTCAGTCATAGGCACGCTGCGCTCGGCATTGCTGGGGTCGCTGCACGGCACCATGGCTGGCGAGGGGCAGCCGATCCGCTGGGGGTTTCTCGCAAAGGTACGGACCAGCCCGGCTTCGACCGGTCAACCCGGCGTGCAACAATCTTCCGCCATTCGAACATATGTGCGATAATGCAGCATGGACAGCATCGTGCGGGAGAGCCTCGAGGCGCTCACCTGCCTGCCCGGCGACGAACTCGTCGAGACATGGCAGGCACTGACGCGCGTGGCGGCAGACCGGGCGCTCGCGAGCGGTTCCGCGCTGACGTCCGATGCGGACGACGGCGTGACCCTCGACGACCAGTGCGCAACCCTCGCGGCGACCCGCCGCGACCTCGAGCGAGCGGTAGAGGCGGCGCGCAAGGTCACCCGGATGGCGCAGACCGTCGTCGACCTCACCGCACATGCTCATCACGACACGGTGCGGGCTCAGGATCATCTTGAGTTCGAACGCTTCGCACGTGCTGACGAGTCGTACCCGCTCGGGCCAGGCGAGTTCGCCCCCGCCCACCTCGCTGCGGTGCTCGGGATGCAACCCGGTACGGTCGCGGCGATGTCCGATGACGTCGCCGCACTACGCAGCCGCACCCGCGGTCGCTCGAGCAGCTGCACACGCTGACGCGCGCATGCCTGCGGTGCGCGCCATCCTGCACGAGCTGCAGCACCTCGAGCCCGAGGTCGCGTCCGGCATCGAGGCCGACCTGACGAAGGCCGGCGCCCACCGCCTCGGAGCCGACGCGGCACATGCGCGGGCGCTCACCCTGCTCCACCGGCAGGGTCTCGCGAAACCGCGCGACCCTGATGAGACCGCCCGTGAACACGCCGTCTGGTTCACTCCGCACCTCGATTTCGACGCGTTGACGCAACTGCACGTCACCCTCGACACGGGCGACGCGGTGGCGCTCGACGCCGTCATCGAGGAACGCGCGCGGTCGTTGCGCGAGAACAGCCCGCCCGGAGCGGCTCCCCCGGCCGGATCGCTGCGCGTCAAGGCGCTTCTCGACCTCGCACTGGAGAACAGCCGCGTCAGCACGACACTCCACCTGTGGCTCACCTACCCGGGCTGTCACATCGAAAAGGCCGCGCCGCGCTTCCACGCGGCATAGTGGGCCGCGGAAATCACGCGCGCGAGGCTTCGCCGCTTCCCGCATCGTGGCGGACGGCCTCGCGAAATCAGCGGCAACGCCCGGCAGGCGATCTTGAGGCTTCTGGGCAGCCGATGGCGACGTCGCCGTTCGGCCTCGAGGTGGGTCGAGCGGAAGCGACGTGGCAGGGCACACGAGTCGACAAGTCGCTCGGTGGCAACCGCCGTCGTACGCGCCGAGGAAGTCAGTCAGCCAATGCCGGTTGCCGTGATGACGATCGCCGGCAGGCGCCGAATCAGTGAACTGAGCCGAACGAGCGCTCCTCGCCGTCCGACGCGAGGGTCAGCCAGCTGGCCCCCGCCGCGGCCAGCCCCGACGACCGGCAAGGAGCGGCGGCGTTCGGCCGCGCAGGACAAGGCATGCGCAGAACAGGCAGTCGACCGCCGCGCAAACTCCGGCTCGCCACACGTCGAATAACCGACGACCCGCCCGATGGGACATCAGGCGGGTCGTCGCGGGTCAGGTCGGCGTCAGTCGAGGCGGTGCCACGCTGCGTCAGCGCGCTTGGCGCGAACGTCAGATGCCTTGGAGCGGGCGCCCGCTGCGGCGCCGACGAGCGTCCCCTTCGGGTCGTTCTTGAGCGACACAGCCGTCTTCTTCGCCGCGGGCACGCCGCGCTTGAGCGTCGAGCGCACCACGGGCAGGGCCGTCGCGAAAACGGGGAACATCGGCGAGAGCGACTTGTCGTACGTGCCGACGAGCATGTCCTCGTGCTTGGCGAACTGGCGCTTGAAGTCGCTGATGCCGTCATTGAGGAGCCCGTTGAAGTCATAACGTTCGACGCCCTGCGCCTTGACGTGCGTCATCGCCCAGAACTTGAGGCCATAGTTGAGGCGCAGCTTCATGCCACGCGGGCTGACGCCGCCGTACAGCTCGAACGCGGTCTTGCCGGAGACCACGAGCCACACGAACGCGACGACCTCGTCGCCCTCCCACGCCGCGATGAGCTGCGAGGCGGGGCCCATGAAGTCGCGGATCTGCTCGTGGTAGAGGTCGGAGTGGACTGCGAAGTTCGCGCGCTTCGCCGTCTCCTTGTTGATCGCGAGCACCTGATCGAGATCGGCCTGCTCGGTGACGAGACCGAACCGGACGTTCTCGGCCTTGAACGACTTGCGCACGTTCTGACGGGTGGAGCTGCTCAGCTCCTTCATGATCGTGTCCTCGTCACGAGTGACGTCGACGATCAGCGTGTGCGGGATGAGCCCCGTGTTGTCACTGCGCACGTACCCCGCAGCCTCGACGTCGGCGAGCCACCCGGACGTCGGCCGCGCGACGAGGGACGCGATCTCGTCGTCGGACGCGCCCTTCTCGAGCGGCGCGAACGGCGCCTCCCAGTCGGGCTCGATCGTCAGGCCGATCGGGCCGTGCGTGTTCTTGACGTGCTGCGCGAGCGCCGCGACGACACGCGCGCGGTCTGCCTCGGCGGCCTGCGGGCCACGCGGCACGTAGGCGAGCGACTTGAACGGGGCCGGTAGGCGGCGCAGCAACACCTGCGCCGAGCCGACGACGTCGTCACCGTCACGCACGACGACGCGGTCGGCCGACCACTCGTACTGCGACTTCAGCTCGCCCCAACCCCACAACTGCAGCGGGTGGCCGCCGGAGGAGTTGACGAGGGCATCCCACTCGTCGCGGTCGTGGCACGAAGTCACCGAGAGCGTCATGCGCCCAGGTTATCGGCAGGCGCCGACACCCCACAAAGCCCGACGCCCCAACCGCGACACGTCGCGTCGGCGGCCACGCCTGTCGGGCACTCGCCGGGGACTATCCCACCGAGCGGGCGCCGTCGGCTGCACTCTTGTGCGACGACAGCCTGATCCCCCCGCCCAGCGCTGCCGGGAGCCCAGCTAGCGGCTCCCATTCATTCAGCACGTGTCCGCACACGGCGTCATTGGCAGCACTGAAGCGGCCTGCCGCCGATCGCACCACCCGCGTCATCCCGGGCGGGTCAAGCGGACAATTCGACGCTGTCGCCGACGGGCACATCGATGACGTCGACGCCGCCGTCGCGGCCGAAGTCGGCGACGTGGTTCAGGAAGATGCCGCGCGCGGCGGGGGCGATGATCTGGTCGTGGATCGGCACGACGTGCTGCGGCGCGACGGCGCGGACGAAGGCAATGGTCTCCTTGACGGCCGACCACGGCGCGGCGAGCGGCACACACAGAAGATCGATGTTCTCGGGGCGCCCCTCGAGCGAGTCACCGGGATGGAAGACGCGCGGCTCACCCGGCGCGCTCACGACGATGCCTACGTTGCCGACGCGCGGGATGTAGGGGTGGATCTCGGCGTGCGTCGAACCGACGCCCTCGAGCGTGACGCCCGCGACGTCGTACGTCTCGCCGGCCTTCGTCGCGGTGGCCTCGACGCCCTTGTCCGCGAGCAACTGTGCCGTCTGCGGCTCGGCGAACCACACCGCATCAGGGTTCGCGGCCCGCAGGCTGTCGATGGCGTCGGGGTCGAGATGGTCGGCGTGCTGGTGCGTGACGACGATCGCGTCGACGCCCTTGACGTCGTCGAACGAGCTGAACGTGCCGGGGTCGAACAGCACGCGAACGCCGCCGGCGTCGAGTTCGATACAGGAGTGACCGTGATGCGTGAGCTTCATGCCTCAACCGTAGGCCCGCCGCCGCCCCCGCGTCTGCTCGGGACGGTCGCGGCGGGCCGTGTGGCCAGCTGCCGGCCCCACACGACGCCGGGCAGGCATCCGTTCGGGCATTCGGGCGAAGGCCGCCTCGAACAAGAAAGACCCCGCAATTCCGCGGTTGTCGGCGCGTCAGCCTAGGGTGAGTGACGTGGAACTCATCACCGGAAAAACGGCCTACGACCTCACGTACAACGACGTCTTCATGGTGCCGTCGCGCTCGCGCGTCACGAGCCGTCTCGATGTCGACCTCACGACGAACGACGGGGTCGGCACGACGATCCCGCTCGTCGTCGCAAACATGACGGCGATCTCGGGTCGCCGCATGGCCGAGACGGTCGCCCGGCGCGGCGCGGTCGCCGTCCTGCCGCAGGACATTCCGATCGCAGCCGTTCAGGAGACCATCCGGCAAGTGAAGGCGAGCCACCCGACCTACGAGACGCCGGTGACGATCGCGCCGGACGCCCCCGTCAGCGACGTGCTCGCGCTGCTCGGCAAACGCGCACACCGCGTCGCCGTCGTCATCGGCGACGACCGCCGCCCCCTCGGCCTCGTGAGCGAGGCGCACTGCCTCGAGGTCGACCGCTTCAGCGTCATCGCCGACGTCATGACGCGCGACATCACGACCGTGGAATCCGGAGCCGACCTGCACGACACGTTTGACCTGCTCGAGCGTATGCACCGCGACATCGCCGTCGTCGTCGAGGCGGGCGGCGCCCTCGTCGGTGTCCTGACGAAACGCGGCATCCTGCGCTCCACGATCTACTCCCCCGCGCTCGACCCCGACGGCAAGCTGTCGATCGGCGTCGCCATCGGCATCAACGGTGACGTCGAGGGCAAGGCGACGACGATGCTCGAATCGGGTGCCGACGTCCTCGTCGTCGACACCGCCCACGGGCATCAGGAGAAGATGATCGACGCGCTCGGCGTCGTGCGGGCAGCCCGTGACGCTCACGAGACGTCCTCGGGGCGCCGCATCCCCATCGCGGCGGGCAACGTCGTCACTGCCGACGGTGCCCGTGACCTCGTCGAAGCGGGCGCCGATATCGTGAAGGTCGGCGTCGGGCCGGGAGCGATGTGCACGACCCGCATGATGACGGGTGTCGGGCGCCCGCAGTTCAGCGCGGTGCTCGAATGCGCAGCCGCGGCGCGCGAACTCGGCGCTCACGTCTGGGCTGACGGCGGCGTCAAGTATCCGCGTGACGTCGCGCTCGCCCTCGCGGCCGGGGGCGCGAGCGTCATGATCGGGTCGTGGTTCGCTGGCACCTGGGAGTCGCCCGGCGACCTCAACCGCGACGCCGACGGGCGCCTCTACAAGGAGTCGTTCGGCATGGCGTCGGCTCGTGCCGTGCGTGGCCGCACGTCATCGCAGGGTGCGTTCGAGCGTGCACGTTCGGCGCTGTTCGAGGAGGGCATCTCGTCCTCGCGCATGTACCTCGACCCGCAGCGGCCGGGTGTCGAAGACCTCATGGACTCGATCATCGCCGGCGTGCGCAGCTCGTTCACCTACGCGGGCGCAAAGACGATCGACGAGTTCCACGAACGTGCCCGCGTGGGTGTGCAGAGCGCCTCGGGCTACGACGAAGGGCGCCCGCGCCACACGAGTTGGTGACGGCGGAGCCTGCGCAGGCCGGCCTCACCCGGGCCGCATCGAGCACACGATGCGTCACCGGGATGGGGCGGGCTGGTCCGTCTGCGACGGTTCGAGGGTGAACTCGCGCATGCTGCGGATGAACAAGGGCACGACACTCGCGATGAGAAGGAAGCACGCGGCGACGGCAATGACCTGGCGGGCGCCGAACGTCTGGGCAAGGGGTGCGGCGAGCACCGAACCGAGCGGTAGCGCGACGAAGGACATGAGGATGTCCAGGAATGCACGCGGCCCTGCAGCTCGCCGGGCACAGCCTGCTGAATGGCCGTCTCCCAATGCACGTCGTAGAAGAGCAGACCCGCGTATCCGACGGCGGCGAGCACCGCGATCGGCCACACCGAGTGAAAGACCGCGAAGCTGAAGGCCCACAACGGCATGAGCAGCAGCGGCGCCCACCCGCTGAAGAGCGGACGTCGCAGGTGGATGCGCGACCCGAGAGCTGCGCCGACAAACCCACCGAGCCCCTCGGCGGCGGCGACGATGCCGACGGCGTGGGCGCCACCCGCCTCTCTGGCGACGAGCAAGGGTGCCAGCACGAGGATCGCGCCGTTGCCGATGTGGTAGAAACCGGCCGCGAGCAAGCCGAAGAGCAGCCACGAGCGCGAGCGCACCGCGCGCCACCCGGCGACGAGTTGCTCGCCGAAGCTCTCATCCACTTCGGTGCCCTCGCCCGCTTCCGTGAGCTCGCTCGCCGTCGTGTCGACCTGACCCGCCCAGACGAGCACCGCCCCCAGGGAGACGACGAACGTCGCCGCGTTGACGGCGAAGCCGACTCCCGCGCCGGCGAACCCGACGACGGCTCCCCCGAGCACCGGGCCCAACATGAGCATGAGCTGACGCAGGCTCGTGATGGTCCCGTTCGTGCGCCGACGCGCCCCCGCCGGCACCACGGCGCGCCGCCACGTCATGAACGCAGGCCCGTAGAACGCACCGGCAGCCGCGGTGACGAAGGCGCATCCGACGATGACCGGCGTCGACCATGCGCCGGCCCAGAAGCAGCAGGCGAGGACGAGCCCGCACGCTGCGCGCACCGCGTCCGAGGCGGCCATGACGATGCGTGGCTGCACCCGATCCGCCCAGACCCCACCGAACAACGTGAACACGAGGCGTGCCACCGTCGTCGCGGTGATGGCCGCGGCCATCTGCCCGGCGCTACCGCCCGCCACGACGATCGCCACGGGCAATGCCACCACCTGGAAGGCATCACCCAGCCAGCTGAGCACCTGCCCGGTGAGCACGGCCGTCATGCGTGTCGTCATCGCGCCAGTATCGTCGATGTGGGACGGGCGGTGAAGCAAACGGGGCACCCCTGGGGGTGGGAGCGCCCCGTGCGCTCACCGTGTACTTTTCAGGCCATGAACGAACGTCCTCGCGTCCAGATCCGTCCCGTCGGGGGCCTGCCCGGGTGTCTCGGCATGATCCTGTTCTCGGTCATCGCCTCGATCGTGCTCACGCTGCTGCTCAACATGTGCAGCAGCGCGGCGACGCACTGACGGCCCCACGATCGCGACAGGCAGGAAGGCGCCACTCCTGCCGGATGGCGCCTTCCCGCCTGCTGTTGCGGGCTGGCGCCCGCGATGTTCGGGGGATGAGTCGGCCTATAAGCCGGGTTGTGTTCCGCGCGCCATTGCTGGCATCGCTTCGGCGATCATCCATCTAGGCCCTGCATTGCTGCAGGGCTCGAGCGATCTACCCACATGCTCAGCGGGCCGCTTCGACGCATGCTGTCTGATCTTGCTCCGGGTGGGGTTTACCGAGCCGCCCCAGTCGCCTGGGGCGCTGGTGGTCTCTTGCACCACCGTTTCACCCTTGCCGCGCTCATGAGCGTGGCGGTCTGTTCTCTGTGGCACTTTCCCGCGGGTCGCCCCGGGTGGCTGTTAGCCATCACCCTGCCCTGTGGAGCCCGGACTTTCCTCGGCGAGAGCGAACTCTCGACGCGACCGCCCGGCCGACTCATCCGCGCGCAAGCTTACCTTTGCCTGCGGGTGCCGACGCATCCGACCGGCCCATGACGGGCGACGACCCAGCTGCGTCACATGATGCCGCCCGAGTCGGTCACGCCTGACGCACCCAGCACGATGTGACGCAGCGAGGCGTCAGTACCTCACGCGAGGGCGAACGTCAGCTTCCCCGTCGCGATGTCGGCGCCCGTCAACGTCACCTCACACGCCTCACCGAGCGCAGGGGCCGCAGCGTCACCGACCTTCACCGTCGCGACAACGGCGTGGTCGACGAGCTGGATCGTCGGCTCGCCCTTGCCGTGGCCGTGGTCTCCGTCCTCGACGACGAACGCCGCGAACGTCTCCCCGACGTCGGACGACAGCGCGGCCGCCTCGACGCGGTCGACGCACGCGCGGTCGATCTTGCGCGCCAGCGAGTCGGTGCGCTTCATGATCTCGGGCAGCTCGACGAGCGCCTCGCGCGCCCAAGCCGGTACCTCGCGTCCGTTGGAGACGGCCTCGCAGATGACGAGCCCGAAGCGGTCGACGAGCCGCCGCAGCGGCGCGGTGACGTGCGCGTACGGCGCCGCGACGGCGGCCTGCTCGGTGATCTCGGGCGTCGCGATGGCCGGGTTGTCGCGGTCGAACGGCGTGTACGCGGCACCGCGGAACAGCCCGACGGCCTCGTGGACGAGCGCGAGATGGTGCGGGTCATCACGATCGAGGGAGCGCAGGAACGCGCCGTACGTCTGGTCCTCGGCCCATGCCACGCCAAGCGCTTTCGCCTGCAGGCGGAACCGCGCGACGTCGCGCTCGTCGGCCTTCGGCATCGTGCGCAGGATGCCGATGCCGGCGTCGAGCATCATCCGCGCCGCCACCATGCCCGTCATGAGGGAAATCTGCGCGTTCCAGTCCTCGCTCGGTACGGGTGGGCGGAAGTGCACCTCGTAGTCGCCGGGGCTCGGCTCGCTCACCTCCTGCTCGGGCATCGGCAGCGACGCGCCACCACGCTCGATCTCCAGCTGCGCGCGTAACTCACCGATCTGACGCAGCAGCGCGAAGCGCTCGTCGACGGCGCCGCCCATCGCGCCCCCGCCGTCGACATTCCCCTGCACCTGCGTGTAGTCGAGCCGTTCGACGCTGCGGACCTGCGCGCGGTACAAACTCGCCGACGTCACCTCGCCGCGCGCGTCGAGATGCATGTCCCACACGAACGCCGAGCAGATCTGCCCCTCGAGCAGGCTCGCCGCACCTTCACTGAGTTCCTCGGGGTGCAACGGAATCCGCATGTCGGGCATGTAGATCGTCTGCCCGCGACGGCGCGTCTCGGCGTCGAGAGCGCCGCCGGGACGCACGTACAGCGGCACATCGGCGATGGCGTAGCGCACGTGGAAACCCTCGCCGTCACGCTCCAGGTGCATGGCCTGATCTAGGTCCATCGAACCGGCCGGGTCGATCGTGAAGAACGGCACGGACGTCTCGTCGCGCTCCGGTTTCTCGACGTGCGCGAGCGCGTCGAGAGCGTCGGCCACGGCGTCGGCCGGGTAGTCGGTGGCCAGCTCGTTCTCGGCGCGCAGGGCCTCGAACGAGCGCGCGAGCTCGCCGGAGGCGTCGGTGTTCTGCAGCAGGATGCGTGTGCTCGGCATGGCCCGAGCCTA
>NZ_DCNR01000075.1:0-5760 GCF_002322065.1 Dermacoccus sp. UBA1591
CCCTCGTTCGTGAAGAGCCGATTTGGCTGCCTAAACCCTGTCACCTACCCATGCAGCAGTCCCGATCGCTGCTGCTCTCGATGCCACCATCGACTGGCGCGCACGGGAAGCCACTGAACCTGGCTAGGGGAGTGGATCCGCTATAACGTTCCCGGGGCCCGCAAGGGCAGCCTCCCGCACGCAGCCATCTACCGGTGGATCCACGAGACGACGGAATCATCGCATGGAGGGCTCGGCTACCGTCCCGGCCCAGGCTGAATCCGCCGACGATCAGTCCCAGGCGAGAACCCTTGTGGGTCAACGTGAGCAAACCCCGGGAAACTTCACCTTAGGGTAAGCGGATGGGCCTCATCGCATCCCCGCGCGGTGGCTCACGATATAAGGTCGCAGAGCGACGAACAGGACGGCGGATCGGACGCATGACTCGGATCTTCGACAACATCGACGCAGATCTCGGACCTCACCTAATCGAGACCTTCGGATCGTCAGCGCGCATGGATGCCGCTGTGGGGTACTTCAACTTGCGTGGCTGGGCCACGTTCGCGAACGCGGTTGACGCTCAGGGGCCCTACCCCCGGATCTTGGACACGGGGTGTGATTACGCAGCAGGTCGCAGCGTAGCGGTGTAGCCGGTCTCGAAGGCGTCCGGCGAGGTGTAGCGACACCACGAGTGGCGTCGCTTGGTGTTGTAGCGGACGAGCCATCTGAAGACCTGCCGGCGGCAGGTCAGCTCGTCACTCCAGCAGGCGGTGTCTTGGAGGACCTCGCGCTTCATGGTGGCGTTGAACGACTCTGCGAGGGCGTTGTCCGCGCTGGTGCCGACGGCGCCCATGGACTGGGTGACGCCGAGCTTGCGGCAGAGCTTGGCGGTAGGCCTTCGAGCAGTAGACCGAGCCGTGGTCGCTGTGGAACACAGCGCCCTTGAGGCTGCCGCGGGTTGCGGCGGCTGCCTTGAGCGCGTCCTCGACGAGCTCGGTGCGCATGTGGTCGGCGACCGCCCATCCGACGAGCCTGCGGGAGTAGCAGTCGATCACGGTCGCCAAGTACAGGTTCGTCCCGTCCGCGATCGGCAGGTAGGTGATGTCGCCGACATAGCGCTCGTTGGGGCGCTCGGCGGTGAAGTCACGCTGGAGCAGGTCGGGGTACTTCTGCCCCGACGGCTCGGGAATCGTGGTGCGGACCTTGCGGCGCTTCATGTAGCCGCGGATGCCCTCAAAGCGCATCACCCTCGCGACACGCTTGTGGTTGACCCGCTCACCGGCAGCCGCGCTGTCACCGAGTTGAGCGTTGAGCTCGGCGGTGATCCGTGGCGCGCCCTGAGTGTTGTCGGCGGAATGGACGGTCCGGATCCGCTCAGCCAGCGCTGCGTCGTCAGCGGCTCTGGCCTCTCGTGCCGGGGCCGCGTTGAGCCAGGCGTAGTAGGAGGAGCGCTCGATCTCGACGAGCTCGCACAGTCGCTTCACCTCGAAGGTGGCGGAGTTATCGGCGACGAACTGGAAGCGACTCACCAGCGCGTCTCCCCGGCGAAATACTTGGCCGCCCGCTGCAGGATCTCCCGCTCGGTCGTGAGCTTGGTCGTCTCTGCTCGCAACGCCGCGTTCTCAGCTTCGAGCCGGGCGACCCGCTGCTCAAGCGGCTCGACTCTCACGGGCGAAGACGGTGTCGTTCTGGGCTTCAGCGGGCTGGAGGTCAACGTCCCGTCAGCGGCGGTCTTCTTGCCGGTCCCGTAGACCTCGAGCCAGTGCCGCAGCGTGCCACGCACGATGCCGAGATCATCGGCGATGCCGCGGACCGTGGCACCCGGGGTGGACTCGTACAAGTCGACGGCCTGACGACGGAACTCTTCGGAATAGTTCTTCCTAGCCATGATTCTCGGATCATCTCGCTTCCCCAGCACCACGTGCTGGATTCAGCATGTCCAAGAACCGGGGTCAGGCCCCAGCGACTGGTTTCGAGAGAGGGCGTTCTACTCGTCCCCATCGAGCATCATGCACGGAGGTGACCCCACTACGGTGAGGTCATGATTCACGCCGAAATGCGATCCTGCGAATGGGCGCCCGATGGAATAGAGCTGCGTCCGCTAACCGGTGGTGATGCGCAAACGTACGCCGAGCTCCTCATCGCGATCTGGCGCGAGACGTACAACGGGCTCATGCCCGCAGAGCGCCTGTCCAGCCTCGAACTGGGCGCTGTGACAAACCAAGCGCGCCGGATGCTCGACGACCCAAACGGCCCTTCCACGCTCGGCGCCTTTCGTGGCGACGCCCTAGTCGGGTGGGCACGAGCGGGTGAGCCGCGTGACGATGGTGCTCCACTCGACCTAGAGCTACACAGCCTCAACGTCGCTCGCGAGGCGCGCGGGACGGGTGTGGCTCGGCATCTCATGGAGAACGCGCTCGGCGGCCGGTCCGCTTACCTGTGGGTCGTCGAGGGCAATGAGCGCGCGCGAAGCTTCTATCACCGCAGCGGCTTCCGCGACGACGGGGAACGTCGCTGGGAGGAGACCGATCAAACGCACGAGGTGCGCATGGTGCGCCTCGCCGATGCGACCGTGCTCTCGGGAACGGTGCGCCCTCCATGCGCGGACGGCGAGGGGCGCCCCTGGTATTCGAAGTAGCGCCCGCGCCATCGCAGGCGTACGTCCGCAGCGGTGTAGCTCAAACGACCGTTTCCGCACTGCGCGGAATGGCCCCGCGTGTCAGTTACTCGGGTTCTGCCAAGCTTCGAGGTCGCGCTTCTGCTGGAGATATTCCTCGGCGTTGTCAGTCTCTTGGAGGAGCCGGTCCAGTCCTCGCAGGGCGGCAGCCTTGCCCTCGTCGTCGATCTGACCTGTCAGTCGCAGCAGGGTGAAGGCACGCGCCACAACCCAGGTGGCCTCGTCGTCCGTGTCGAGGGGCGACGTTCCGATCTCAGCGACCGACTCCTGCCATTCCTCTTCCGAGTCGTACATGTCCCGCAACCGGGTGGAGGAGGTTAATTCGTCGCGACGATCTTCCCACTCCGCGAGGGTGTCGGCTCCCTCATCATCGCCGAACGGGCCCCAGTCGTTACCCGAGTCGTTGTAGATCGGATGAGTGAAATGCTCTGCGAAGCGAGGGTGCGCTGGCTCCATACCCCAGTCCTCGTCGTCACCCTCAACTTCGTCGCCGTCACCGTCACGCTTGCCGAATCCGAATAGTCCCATGCGCTGATTCTGGCACTGACACGCAAGATTCACTGGCGCCCCTCACCGGTAGCTCAAACGAAGGCTTTCGCACCTTTGCCGCGCGGCCCACTCGTCCGTGGTTGCTTCCGATCTGGGCAAGGGTGAGACCTTCACCCCTGTGGGCAAATAGGAACCCCTCTAGATGCTCAGTGTCGGAAAGTGTGCATCTGAGGGGGTTCTTACTCGCGCGTTCTGGGGTACACCCTATTTGCACAGTGGCGACGCCATGGGGTCCGCGTGCAAATAGGGTCCTCGGTGGCCTTAATGCTCATGTTGCGAGCAGGGACTAGACATGCCGGGACAAATCGTGGGTACGCGCGTCTCGTCGACGTCGCAGAATCTAGCCAGGCAGCTAGAAGCGCTCGGGGTGGTCGACGAACTGTTCACTGACCATCAATCGGGCAAGGGGGACCGCTGCACGATCAGGTGACAGTGGTTGGGCAGCCAGTTCGACTGCTGTGGTCATGATGGTTTCGAACTCGATGGGCGTCAATCGTCCGAGCCGGTCCTGCCGGCGGCGCCGGTGATACGTCCGCTCGATCCAGGTGACGATCGCGATCCGAGGCTCTTCCCGAGTTCGCCAGGCCTGACGGTCCAGGACGTTCTTCTGCAGCAGCGCGAAGAACGATTCCATCGCGGCGTTGTCAGCCGCAGCGCCGACGCGATCCATCGACGCGGCCAAGCCGTGGCGATGGATCGCGTACACGAACTTGCGGCTCCTGAATTGCGACCGCGGTCCGTGTGCACGACGCAGCCGGCCACACCGACGTCGTCAGAACTCGTCACGCTTGGCCTGCGAGCCGTGCCGGGGTTCTTGTTCGCCACGTCATCCCCTGTAGGTGTGCATCTCGTGCAAGGTGCGTTCCCCCGATCATGGGCCACAACGGGCCGCCTAGGTTGGCTCAGCCCGGTTCAGAGCCTCCCATCCTTCGACGTGGCGTAGCCGTAGCGACGCCGGTGCTCATCCCAACTCGTCGCGTACGCCTGACGCAGGGGCTGTGCCAGGTTCGCGAACCACACGCGACGCTCCTCGCGGCGCCGCTCGAACTCGCGTCGATCCTGCGCCTCGAGCCAGCCCGCATGTCGCCGCGACAGGTCAACACCACGGCGTAGGTTGCGTTCCTCCCACACACGCTTGCGCTGCTGCTGACGCCGCGCACCCAGACGCGAGAACTCCCCACTCAACCGCTGCACCCGGAGCGCACGCTCACCCGCGTCCAGACCCGCCCACCAGCGCTGCGCACGCTCCTGACACGCAGCGATCGACGCACGACGCGCCAGCACCCACGCCGACGCGCCCACGAAACACGAGCCGTTCCAACGAGATCCGCTCACGCACCACCTGATGCTCGACAGAGGTCCCTCGAGTGTGGGGAGGGTCTGGGGGCGCGTCCACTCGGCGTTCGCCGAGACTTGATCCAGCCCGTGGGCCTGCAAGTGCGCCAGATGACGCAGCACCTGCCGTCGCGTCCACCCCGACACCTCACCAGACGCAGGGCACAGCTGCGCTTTCAACGCCACGTCCTCAGCCGACAGCCGGACCCTCGAGTCCAGGGACGCCAGCACCAACCACCCAGCAGGGGGGAGTTCACCGGGGAGGGCGGGGGCCAAGGGGATGTGATGATCGCGGCGCTCGTGCTGCTGGGGTTGGGTTGGAACGCTGGATTGCTGGCCGGCAAGGCGATGCTCGTCGACGCCACCTCGAGCGCAACCCGCGCCCGCACACAGGGAACGTGCGACGTCCTCGTCGCGCTTGCCGGAGCGGGCGGCGGCATCGGCGCAGGCTTCGTCGCCGGCGCCACGACCTACGCGACGCTATGCTGCCTCGCCGTCGTCGCAGCCGTTGCGCTGCTCGCGTTCGTGCCCCGCCGAAAGTCGGCGTGACGTTTTATTCATCGTCATGACACAAAGGCGTTAGGGTGAACGTCATTCCTTTCTTTCCCATGTGACGAAAAGAGCGGCGCCATGACGGTCCGTCCCACCCCACTCTCGGCTCCCGCGAGTCGAACCGAGCGGCTCGATCGGTTGCCGTTCACGGCGCGTCATCGCTCGATGCTCGTCGGTTCGGGCGTCGGCTGGGCGCTCGACGCGATGGACGTCGGGCTCATCAGCTTTCTCATGGTGGCGGTCAAGAAGGAGTGGGGGCTGACGACCGGCGACCTGTCGGTGCTCGCCTCGATCGGCTTCGTCGGCATGGCGATCGGCGCCGGTGTCGGCGGCGCCCTGGCCGACCGCATCGGCCGCCGCACCGTGTTCGCGGGCACACTCGTCGTCTACGGCATCGCGACGGGTCTGTCGGCGCTCGCGCCGAGCTTCCTCGTCCTGTGCGCCCTGCGCTTCGTCGTCGGGCTCGGCCTCGGCGCGGAACTCCCGGTGGCCTCGACCCTGGTGAGCGAGTTCGCCCCGAAGCGCCTGCGAGGACGGATGGTCGTCGCCCTCGAGTCGTTCTGGGCGCTCGGGTGGCTGCTCGCGGCCGTCATCGGATTCACGATCGTGCCGCACGACAACGGGTGGCGCTGGGCGATGGCGCTCGGGCTCGTGCCCGCTCTCTACGC
>NZ_DCNR01000075.1:6080-9010 GCF_002322065.1 Dermacoccus sp. UBA1591
CGCATCGTGCGCTCGTTCGAGGCCGCGGCGGGTCCGGCGCAGCGCGGCGACGGCGCGCACCTCGACGACGCCGCCGACACCCACGCGGGCGCGCAGGGAACCACCGTCGACGTCGAGACGACCAGAACGTCACAGCTCGCGAGCCCGTTCTCCGCGCCGTATCGAACGCGGACGGCCGCTCTGTGGGCGACGTGGTTCGGCGTCAACTTCGCCTATTACGGGGCCTTCTTGTGGATCCCGACATTCCTCGTCGCGACCGGCTTTCCGGTGGCGAAGTCGTTCGGTTTCACCCTCGTCATCACGATCGCACAGTTGCCCGGATACGCGGTGGCTGCGGTGTGCGTCGAGAAGATCGGACGCCGGCCGACGCTCGCGCTCTTCCTCGCAGGTTCGACGGTGTCGGCGCTGCTGTTCGGTCAGGCCACGTCGGAGACGACGATCATGGCCGCCGGGTGCGCGCTCAGCTTCTTCAACCTCGGCGCGTGGGGTGCGCTGTACGCCATCACGCCCGAGATCTACCCGACGCTCATGCGCGCGGGCGGCGCCGGCGGCGCGACGGCGTTCGGGCGCATCGCCTCGATCGTGGCGCCGCTCGTCGTGCCTTGGGTGTTCACCCATCACGGCGAGGGCTGGACGTTCGGTGTCATCGCCGCAGCCTTCGCGGTCGCGACGCTTGCCGCGCTCGCGCTGCCCGAACGTCGGGGGCAGGCGCTCGACTGACCCGGCGGGGACGAGGCGTCAGCTCTCCTGTGGGTCGCGCAACGCCGCGGTGAACGTCAGCCCCGTCAACAGCAGGCCCGCGACGAACGGCAGGATCATCGCGCGCTGGATGCCGAAGTGGTTGCTGAGGAAGCCGATGATGCCGGGCCCGGCGAGAAACGCGGTATAGCCGAAAGCGGTGACGATGGCGAGCACGCGGCCGCCGCCGATGTGGCCGGCGATGGCGTAGATCTGCGGGGCGATCATGCCGACACCCAACCCGACGAGCAGCCAGCCGACGAGGATGAGCGGCAGCGACGACGTGGTGATGACGACGCCGAACCCGGCCACCGCGACGGGCGCGCCGAAGCGCACGACGGCGGCGCGCCCGAATCGTGCCACGAGTGAGTCGCCGAGCAGCCGGATGACGACCATCGTCGCGGACACGCAGACGAGACCGGCGGCGCCGACCCCCGGGTCGACGTGCGCGACGTCCGTGACGTGGATCGAGGCCCAGTCGATCGCGGTGCCCTCCGTGAACCCGAAGAACAGGGCCATGACGCCGAGCAGCCACGCCTGCGGCGGGATGCCGGGTCGCGGCGGTGCGTCGCCGCTCCTGGGGCTGATCGGCGCGGCGTCGTCCGTGCTGTCCTCGACATGCGGTGCCTGCGGCGTCAGAGCGAACAGTGCGGTGAGCCCCGCCCCGGCAAAGATCGCTGCCGCGACGAGGGCCCACCTCGGATCAGCCCCGTCGCCGCCCTGCAGTTTCGCCGAGCCCATGACGAGCAGGGCGCCGAGGAAACCTCCGAGCGAGAAGAACGCATGGAACCGGCTCATGACCGCCGTACCGGAGGCCCGCTCGGCGTCGACGCCGAGGGCATTCATCGCGACGTCCATGACACCGTTGCACGCGCCGATCATCACGCCGCCGACCACGAGGGTGGGGTAGTTCGGGGCGAACGCGACCACCAGCAACCCGATGGCGAGGCCGACTCCGCCGACGAGTGACGGCAGGCGCGGTGTGAGCCGGTCGGAAACGCGGCCGCTCACCTGCATGGCTACGATCGCGGAGCCCCCGGCCAGCAGGAGGACGAGCCCGATCCCCGACGCGTCGGTGTGCAGGCGTTCACGGAGGCCGGGCAGCGAACCGCCCCAGGCCCCGATCATCAGGCCGTTGACGAGAAAGATGCCGAACACCGAGCGGATGAGGGCGCGGCTCTGCGCTGCGGTGAACGACGTCGTGGGAGTCGAGGTGGGCATGCGCTCCATTGTCACCGCCGCCACCTACCCTGGTCGAATGGACGACAAGGCCACGCTGAAGACGTACCTCGACTCGCTGCGTTCGGCGATCCTGTGGAAGCTTGAGGGCCTCGACGAGTGGCAGCTGCGCTGGCCGATGACGTCGACGGGGTCGAACCTGCTCGGCATCGTCAAGCACCTCGCAGCGATGGAGTACGGCTACCTCGGGCATGTCTTCGACCGCCCCGGCGAGGAGCTGCCGTGGATGGGGCAGGACGCCGAGCCCAACGCCGACCTGTGGGCGACGTCCGACGAGACCGTGGAGAGCGTCGTGCGCCTCTACCGCCGGGCCGTCGCACACGCCGACGAGACGATCGCGAGCCTCGACCTCGACGCCGCCGGCCACGTGCCGTGGTGGCCGCAGCCCGACGTCACCCTGCACCGCGTTCTCGTCCATCTGAGCGTGGAGGTGGCCCGCCACGCGGGGCAGGTCGACGTCCTGCGCGAACTGCTCGACGGACGCGTCGGCATGCGTGAGGCGAACCCCAACCTGCCGTGGGGCGACGAGTTCTCCTGGGAGAGCTACGTGGAGAGGGTTCGTCAGGTCGCGATCGACGCGCAGTGGCCCGGTGCCCGACCCGGTCTGTACGGGTTCGCGGGCCCGCAACGGGACGCGCTGCTCGCGCCGATCCTTCGCGGTGCCAAGACGGCGACATCATCCCTGGCAGCCGCGTATTCAGCGGACGATGAACTGCCGCGGGTCGGTGAGCGCGAGGTGCTCATCTCGTCGGCGGGGATGCCCGTCGGCGTCACCGAGACGGTCGAGGTGCGCGTCGTCCCGCTGGGAGAGGTCGACCTCGAGCACGCCGTCGACGAGGGGGAGGGGTACCGCAGCGTCGACGAATGGCGCGGGGCGCACGAGCGCTTCTGGGCCTCCGACGCGATGCGGGCCGAGCTCGGCGACCCCGACCTCGTCGTCGACGATGCGACGC
>NZ_DCNR01000075.1:9182-30995 GCF_002322065.1 Dermacoccus sp. UBA1591
GACGATGCGACGCCCGTCGTGCTGCAGCGCATCCGCCTCGTCGAGACGCTCTGACGGGTGTGCCGGCGCGGTGGCACTGGAGGTTCGCCGGTGTCGAGATGCCCGCCATTCCGGGGTCCGCGGGCGCTCGTGGACCGAGTGGTTCGAGGCGCAGTGACGACGGAGCAGCGCCCCGCCGATGCGTCGTGATGACGCACCACGCGCCGCGCCCGGCGCCGTCATCACGCCTGACGCCCGGTTGTCATGGTCAGCGTGGGCGCGTCATAGCGCCCTGATCGCCGCCCTCAGGCGAACAGGTCGTCCTGCTCGGCGTGCTCGTTGCGCAGCGACTCGAGGAAGCCGACGAACGTGGCGCCGAGCTCGCTGAGCTCCTCGCCGCTGTCGCGCTCGACGTCGACCCAGCGCGTCGGGTGACCGGGGACGACGCCGAAGTCCCAGTCCTCGCCGCGGCCGAAGACGACGATGTCGCCGGTCTTGGTCACCGAACTCGGGTGCAGCACGCGCAGGTAGGGCCCGTCGGTGCCGTCGGCCATGTGGACGTTGCCGTTGTACGTCGCCGTCGTCAGCCAGAAGGCGCGCAGGTCGTCGGGAAAGGTAACGCCGAGCTTCTTCTCGGCGTGCGTGAGGTCGTCCTCGGTGGCGGGGGAGTCGAAACGGTCAGGGCTGAAGTACTCCGTGAAGGACATGCCGTCAGCCTAGGGCCTGCGACCCGTGAGCGGGCCGCGACGAACGACGAAGCGAGTAGCGCGATGGTCCGTGGGTGCTTCCGCCCCGTGAACCGGGCCGCGACGATCCCAGCGTCCTGTCGGCGCGATCCACAGCGTCTTGTCGGGGCGATGCGTCACAATGCGCTCATGATTCGTCCTGCTCCGCTTCGCTCGAACCCCCCGCGCGCCGGTGAGCCGTCATGATCGAGGGTCTCGATATCGCTGACGCGCGGGTGTGGCGCAGGAAAGAGACGAAGGCGCGCTCCATCGAGGCGGGTGCGCTCGCCGACGCGATGCGCGACGAGGAGAACCTCGTCTGGGTCGACCTGCTCGACCCGTCGCCGGAGCAACTGCGTCAGCTCGTCCTGCGGTTGGGCGTGAGCGGGACTGTGGTCGAGGATGCTCTCGCTCCGCACGAGCGCGCCAAGGTGACGGCTCACGCCGACCATCTGTTCTTCACCGTGTACGCCACGCAGCTCGCGACCGACACCCTCGCCGAGCACGCTGACGGGCGCAGCCACCTCAGCGTCACGCGCATCAGCGGCATCGTGCTGCCGCGGGCGCTCATCACGATCAGGGTCAGCTCGCCGCACTGCGAAGCGTTCGACATGGGTGAGGTCGTGAAGCGCTGGGATGATTCCGCCTCACTCATGACGCAGGGCAGCGGCGCGCTCGTGCACGGGTTGCTCGACTACGTCGTCGACGGCCATTTCGACACAATCCAGTCGCTCGACGACGCTCTCGAGGGCCTCGAGGAGACGTTGTTCGCGGAGCGGCGCACCGGCAGCGAGTTCGTCCGCACGACGTACGCGATCCGCAAGGATCTCGTCGCGCTGCGCCGCGTCGTCCTGCCGATGCGTGAGGTCGTCAACGCGCTCATGCGTCACCGCGGGCGCACGGGCGGGCCGCTCGACGCCTGGTACGACGACCTGTACGACCACGTGCTGCGTGCCTCGGAGTGGACCGAGTCGCTGCGGGACATGGTGAGCACCGTCTTCGAGACGAACCTGTCGCTGCAGGACGCGCGGCTCAACACGATCATGAAGAAACTCGCAGCGTGGGCCGCGATCATCTCGGTGCCGACGGCCGTGACGGGCTGGTTCGGCCAGAACGTGCCCTACCCCGGTTTCCAGGCGCATTCGGGGCTCGTCATGAGCGTCGTCGTCATCGTCGCGTTGTCGGGCGGGCTCTACGCGATCTTCCGCCACAACGACTGGTTGTGACCTCCCCGCCCACCTGCGTCCAAGTGCACCCGGGTGCATCAGGACGCAGAGGGTTACGGCTGGGCGCTGACGACGAGGGTGGCCTCGCCGCGCACCCCTCCGGGCGTTCGCGATCGTGGTGAGGCGTGCCTAAGCTGGAGGCATGGTCAAGCGCATCGAAACCGACAGCATGGGTCAGATCGAGGTCGACGAGAACGCCTACTGGGGCGCGCAGACGCAGCGAAGCATCGAGAACTTCGACATCGGCCGTGACACGTTCGTGTGGGGGCCCGTCATGGTGCGGGCACTCGGCATCCTCAAGAAGGCCGCCGCGCAGGCGAACGCCGATCTCGAGCAGCTCCCGAAGGACGTCGCGGAGCTCATCGAGAAGGCCGCGGACGACGTCATCGACGGCAAGCTGAACGATCAGTTCCCGCTCGTCGTGTTCCAGACAGGCTCCGGCACGCAGTCGAACATGAACGCCAACGAGGTCATCTCCAACCGCGCGATCGAACTCGCCGGCGGAGAGCGCGGCTCGAAGAAGCCCGTTCACCCCAACGATCACGTCAACCGCGGTCAGTCGTCGAACGACACGTTCCCGACGGCGATGCACATCGCCGTCGTCCTCGACCTCGTCGAGCGCCTCTATCCGGCCGTCACCGAGCTGCGTGACGTGCTCGACGCCAAGGCGAAGGAGTTCGACGACGTCATCTGTGTCGGGCGCACCCACCTGCAGGACGCGACGCCGATCCGTCTCGGTCAGGAGATCGGCGGCTGGGTCGCGCAGCTCGACTTCGCGCTGTCGCAGGTGCGTCAGGCCGAGCAGGCGACGCGGGCGCTCGCGATCGGTGGCACCGCCGTCGGTACGGGGCTCAACGCGCACCCCGACTTCGGCATGCTCGCCGCGCAGAAGATCTCCGAGATCACGGGCGAGAGCTTCCACCAGGCCGACAACCTGTTCGCGTCGCTGTCGGCGCACGACGAGCTCGTCGCCGTCAGCTCGTCGCTCAGGCTGCTCGGCGGGGCGCTCATGAAGATCGCGAACGACGTGCGTTGGCTCGCGTCCGGGCCGCGCAACGGCATCGGCGAACTCGTCATCCCGGAGAACGAGCCGGGCAGCTCGATCATGCCGGGGAAGGTCAACCCGACGCAGTGCGAGGCGATGACGATGGTCGCCACCCGCGTGTTCGGCAACGACGCGACGGTCGGTTTCGCCGGCTCGCAGGGCAACTTCCAGCTCAACGTGTTCAAGCCCGTCATGGCGCACGCCGTGCTGGAGAGCATCCGCCTCATCTCGGATGCGTGCCGTTCGTTCACCGCGCACTGCGCACGTGGCATCGAGCCGAACCGGGAGCGCATCGACGCCAACCTCGCCTCGAACCTCATGGTCGTGACAGCGCTCAACCGTCACATCGGCTACGACAAGGCCGCCGCCATCGCGAAGAAGGCGCACAAGGAGGGCACGACGCTGCGCGAAGCGGCGCTCGCGTCCGGCGACGTGACGGGCGAGGACTTCGACCGCTGGGTCGTGCCCGCCGACATGACGCACCCGTCCGCCTGACGAGCCCTCTCACCGGCGAAGGGGTTGTGGAGGTTCGTGCGCTCATAAGCGCGAACCTCCACAACCCCTTTCGTCGTCTGTCGTCGTCTCGGAGCGTTCAGTCGCGTAGCCCCGTCGAGTCGACGACGCCGCTGAGTACCTTGGCGGAGTGGGCGAGGGCGTCGCGTTCGGCGTCGTTCAGGTCGAGTTCGACGACGCTCTTGACTCCGCTGCGCCCCAGCACCGTGGGCACACCGATGAACAGGTCGTCGATGCCGTACGTGCCGTGCAGCTTCGTCGAGACCGGCAGTGCGGTGTACTCGTCGCGCAGGATGGCGCGGGTGATGCGCGCGAGGGCCATGCCGATGCCGTACGACGTCGAACCCTTCGCGTCGATGATGCGGTAGGCCGCCTCACGCGTGTCGGTGAAGACACGCTCGATCTCCTCACGGCGCCCCGGCACGCTCTCGAGGTCGCGTGACAGCGGCGCGCCCGCGACGTTCGCGGACGACAGTGCGGCCACCTCGGTGTCGCCGTGCTCACCGATGATCGACGCGTGCACGCTCGACGGTGCGACGTCGTACAGCTCGCCGAGCATGAAACGCAGGCGCGCCGAGTCGAGCGTCGTGCCCGAACCGATGACACGCTCGGACGGCAGACCGCTCAACTTCCAGGTGGCGTAGGCCATCACGTCGACCGGGTTGCTGGCGACGAGGAAGATGCCGTCGAAACCCGTATCCATCACGGAGCCGACGATCGAGCGGAAGATCTCGACGTTGCGCCCGACGAGGTCGAGCCGCGTCTCACCCGGGCGCTGCGCCGCACCCGCGGTGATGACGACGAGGTCGGCGTCGGCGCAGTCGTCGTATGACCCCACCGTCACGCGCGTCGGCGACGGCGCCCACACGACGCCGTGGTTGAGGTCCATCACCTCGCCCGTCACCTTCTGAGTGTTGATGTCGATGATGGACAACTCGTGGACGAGACCCTGGTTGACGAGGGCGTACGCGTACGCCACCCCGACGTCACCGGCACCGATGAGAACAACGCGATCGCTCATGACCTCAACGCTACGCCGCCGGCCCGGTCTGTTCCGTCGTGTGGAGCACCTTGCCGGTGCAGTGAACATGAACATCGAATGACAGGCGGGGAGGGCTCGTCACGTGACCGCTGGCCTCAGAGGCCCGAGCTTGGGAGTTTGGCAGCCGACCCGCGACCCCGCGGGCCTCCGGGGCCCGAGCTTGGGAGTTTCCGCCGCGTGTATTCAGGCTGTACTGCCTCGACAGGAGCCCGCGGGGGTGCGGTGCCGCGCCGCCCCGCAGGGTCAAGGTGTCGCGATCTGCACCGTAGAGTTCGTCACTGAAAAGCGAACAGCAGCAAGGGAATCGACGATTGCGTCGGCGTCCGTTGTCGCGTCGAGGTTGGCGACGTTCGTCGTCGACGTCAGCGCGAGCGTCGCGCATCCTGCGGCCTTCGCCGCGCGCAGACCGCTTGGTGCGTCCTCGACGACGAGGCATTCTTCGGCGGCGACCCCGAGACGCTCGGCAGCCACGAGGAACGGGTCGGGGTGCGGCTTGCCGTGCTCGACGTCGTCGAACGTCACGACCACGTCCGGGAGCGGGATGCCCGCGGCCTGCAGGCGCGCCAACCCAAGTTCATGCGTCGCCGACGTCACGACCGCACACCGACGGGGCAGCAGCGCCGCGACCGCGTCGACGGCTCCGGGCAGCGCGACGACCCCGTCCGTGTCTGCGAGTTCCATCGCCGTGATGCGGGCCAGCGCGACCTCCGCCTCGCCGGGGCTCAGATGCGGCGCGATCTGCGCGATGATGCCCGACGCCGGCACCCCGTGATGCTGGCCGAGCAGGTGCGGGTCGATGTCGTACTCGCGCGCCCACGCCACCCATGAGCGGATGACGGCGGGCGTCGAGTCGACGAGCGTGCCGTCGTTGTCGAACAGCACGGCCGCGAACGGGCGGCCGGCCAGGGCGGAGAGGTCACCGAGTCGAGGCATGGCTCGATCCCATCACGCCGCCATGCGACGTGCGAGTCCGTAGGCCTCCGCCTCTGGGGTGACCTGCCGAGACGTCGGTGATCGCCTGCCGCCGGGTGGCGGTCCTCCGCTTCCTGGGGGACGACGCCTCGTGGACGTACGCTTGAGGCCGTTTTCGAGGAGGAGGCCCTCATGCTGCGCACCCTGATGCGAGCCAAGATTCACCGCGCGACCGTCACGCACGCCGACCTGCACTACGTCGGCTCGTGCACCATCTCGTCCGACCTCATGGAGGCCGCCGACCTCGTCGAGGGCGAGCAGATCGACATCGTCGACGTCGACAACGGCCACCGACTCACTACCTACGTCATCGCCGGCCCTGCGGGTGAGGGGCGCATCGGCATCAACGGTGCCGCCGCTCACCTCGTCGGGGTGGGGGACACCGTCATCCTCATCGCGTACGGAATGTTCGGTCCCGACGAGGTCGCGACGCACGAGCCGCGTGTCGTGTTCGTCGACGGCGACAACCGTATCGTCGAACGCGGCACCGACCCCGCCCACGCGCCCGAGGGCTCCGGTCTCGTCGACCCGCGCGACGGCTGAAGCCCCCGCGGCCGGTGCACAGGCCCGACGCTGACGTGCGGCCGGCGGGCCGGCGGATCAGCTGCTCGACTTTTGTGCATCTGCACGAGGAATGTGCCGCACATTCCTCGTGCAGATGCACATTTCTCGTGCAGCTGGGCTCTCGTGGCGCGGTGAGGCGGGTGGCCCGCTCGTTCAACGGCGCGGCGGGTGCCCGCCCGAGGTCGCTCGTTCAGGAGGCTCGTGCCGCAAGCGCGACGGCCTCGCGCACGAGTGACCTCACGCGCTCGTGGTGGTCGAGGTCGCGGTAGAGCACGCGGACGACGTGGTAGCCGAGTCGCTGCAGGGCGACCTCGCGGAGCTTCTCGCGGCGCAGCGCTTCGCGGTCGGTGTACTTGAGCAGCCCGTCGACCTCGACGATGACGTTCGTCCCCGCCACGAGGAAGTCGGCGCGCGCCACGAACCGTCCGTGCGCGTCGTACACCTCGAACTGCGGGATGACGGTGTACCCCAACGTCGCCAGCACCCAGCGGGCCCGTGATTCCGCAGCCGACTCGGTTCGCGGATCCGCGAACCGTGCCACCGTTCGTGCCTGATGAGCGCCCGCGCGAGTTCCGAAGGCGTCCGCCGCGGCGACGAGGGCATCGGCGTCGAGGCCCAGACGGCGAGCTGCGTCGGCGACGACGAGACCGTCGGGGATGCCGTGGTGGGCCGCGATGTCGATGCCGACTTGGGCCAGGCCCTGCACGGGCCGCGCGATGCCGGCGAGGGGGACGTCGGCCGGCCCGGCGCCCCACGGCCGACGCATCGCCAGGCCGGGGCGGGTGCTGGGTCCGTACGGGCGACGGGACATCTCGACCGTGGTCGGCATGGTGAGCACCGGCAGCTGGTGGGCCAGCGCGGCCGTCACACCGGTGAGGTAGCTGCCGGGAATGGCCTCGAGCAGTGCGACCGCCCGCCGCAGGTGATCCTCACGGGCTGCCTGCCAGGGGTCGTCTGGCCCATCTGTGCGCGTGACGCCGCCGGCCATGCCGGGCGCGGGCTGTACGGCGTAGAGACCCTGACCGAGGCGGGTCAGCACACCCGCCTGCCCCCAGCGTCGCAACTGCGAATCGGTGACGCCCGCGCCCAGGGCCTGCGCCCGCGTGAAATGCCCCAGCCGTGACAGTGCGAGGAGCACGTCGGGAATCGTCACGCCGGGGGCGCTCGCGTCGGAGGCGGCCGCACCACGGGCGTTCGGTGAGGGGTCGGTATCGGGGTCGACCGGGTGGTGGACGCTCGCGGCGGTGTCGTTCGGAGTGAAGGCCCGAGCGCCCTGAGGGGCGGTGTCGGAGCGGACCGCGCCGCCGGCGCTCGCGCGGGGGATCGTCGTCATGAGCCCAGCCTGGTCGAGAATGAGGCCCGGCCGCTGAGGCCCTGTGGACAACTCGTCACATCGACGCGGACGGCGCAGCACCTCGTGTCCTGATGGAACTCCCCGCGGGGAGCCAGCCATTCACTGAACCAAACCCAGCTGCGCGAGAAATACGCATCTGCGCGAGGAATGTGCGTCACATTCCTCGCGCAGATGCGCAAAAGTCGAGCAGCTGCAGCGTCAGCCGGGCAGATGCGGACACCCGGGCAGACCCGCCGGTCGTACAGGTCAGACAGCCGCTCAGGTCAGACAGCTCAGGCGACGCCCGTGCCGACGAGCGAACCGACGCCGAAGGTGATGGCCATGGCGAGTACGCCGCCGCCGACGTTGCGGGCGACGGCGCGTCCACGCTTCGCCCCGCCGATGCGGGCGCTGACGAAGCCGGTGATCGCGAGCGCGATGACGACGGCGACAACCGTCACCGGCACCCTGAGCGACGGCGACGGCAGCAGGATCGCGAGCAGCGGGATGAGAGCACCGAGGGCGAACGACACGAACGACGCACCGGCGGCCGTCCACGGGTTCGCGAGGTCGTCGGGGTCGAGGTTGAGTTCGGCGTCGGCGTGCGCACGCAGCGCGTCCTTCTCGGTGAGCTGGACGGCGACCTCGCGAGCGAGGGGCTCGTCGAGACCCTTGTCGACGTAGATCTGCGTGAGTTCGGCGAGTTCCTCGTCGGGCATCGTGGCGAGCTCGAGCTTCTCCTTGGCGAGGAGCGCCTTCTCGCTGTCGAGCTGCGTCGAGACGGAGACGTACTCGCCGACGGCCATCGACAGCGCACCAGAGACGATGCCCGCGACACCCGCGATGATGATGGGGGTGCGCTCAGCCGTCGCTCCGGCGACACCCATGACGAGGCCGGCGACGGAGACGATGCCGTCGTTGGCTCCGAGAACGCCGGCGCGCAGCCAGTTGAGCTTCGCGGCATGCCCGGCATCGTGGGCCTCGCCGCTGTGGGGAGTCGTGGTCGTCATGACGCGCATCGTGCGCGATCGACGATGCGAGCGCCACGTAGGTGAGGCTTCGATGAGTCCGGTCACGTTGGCTTCGGCTCGGCCCGTACCCCGAGGGCGCGGCCTTGCGGCCGGTCGAACCATCAGGTGCGTCCATCATCCGCACCCCGAGGGCGCGGCCTTGCGGACCCTCGGATGGACCGCGTCCCCGGCAGGTCGAAAACCCTGCGACAATGGCAAGCATGGCTTTGAAGTCTCGTAACGACGTTCGCAACGTCGCCATTGTCGCCCACGTCGACCACGGCAAGACCACCCTCGTCGACAAGATGCTCTGGCAGGCCGGCGTGTTCGCCGAGCGCGCCACCGTCGAGACCACCGGAGAGCGAGTCATGGACTCCGGTGACCTCGAGCGTGAGAAGGGCATCACGATCCTCGCGAAGAACACCGCGATCCACTACGCGGGCCCCGCCGCGAAGGAGGTCGCGGGCCTCGACGACGGTGAGTTCGTCACGATCAACATCATCGACACCCCCGGTCACGCCGACTTCGGTGGTGAGGTCGAGCGCGGTCTGTCGATGGTCGACGGTGTCGTCCTGCTCGTCGACGCCTCCGAGGGTCCGCTGCCGCAGACGCGCTTCGTGCTGCGCAAGGCCCTCGACGCGAAGATGCCCGTCATCCTGTGCATCAACAAGGTCGACCGTCCCGACAGCCGCATCGCCGAGGTCATCGACGAGGTCTACGAACTGTTCATGGATCTCGACGCGGACGAGGACCAGATCGAGTTCCCGATCGTCTACGCGTCGGCGAAGAACGGCATCGCCTCGACCGTGCGTCCCGACGACGGTGGCCTGCCCGAGGGTGACTCCGTCGAGCCGCTGTTCAAGACGATTCTCGAGACGATCCCCGCCCCGACGTACGAGGAGGGCACGCCGCTGCAGGCGCACGTGACGAACCTCGACTCGGACAACTTCCTCGGCCGACTCGCGCTGCTGCGCGTGTTCAACGGTGAGATCGCCAAGGGCCAGCAGGTGACGTGGTGCAAGGCCGACGGCACCCAGCAGAAGGTGAAGATCACCGAACTGCTCATGACGGAGGGCCTCGAGCGCAAGCCGTCCGAGAAGGCCGCGGGCCCCGGCGACATCATCGCCGTCGCCGGCATCCCCGACATCACGATCGGCGAGACCCTCGCCGACGCCGAGAACCCGGAGCCGCTGCCGCTCATCACGGTCGACGAGCCCGCGATCTCGATGACGATCGGAACGAACACCTCGCCGCTCGTCGGCAAGGAGCGCGGCACGAAGGTGACCGCGCGTCTCGTCAAGGACCGCCTCGACAAGGAGCTCATCGGCAACGTGTCGCTGCGCGTCCTGCCGACCGAGCGTCCCGACGCCTGGGAGGTGCAGGGCCGCGGTGAGCTGGCGCTCGCCATCCTCGTCGAGCAGATGCGCCGCGAGGGCTTCGAGCTGACCGTCGGCAAGCCGCAGGTCGTCACGCGTGAGATCGACGGCAAGCTGCACGAGCCGTTCGAGCGCCTGACGGTCGACACGCCCGAGGAGTACCTCGGCGCCATCACGCAGCTGCTCGCTGCCCGCAAGGGCCGCATGGAGCAGATGACGAACCACGGCACCGGTTGGATCCGCATGGAGTTCGTCGTCCCGGCGCGTGGCCTCATCGGCTTCCGCACCGAGTTCCTCACCGAGACGCGCGGTACGGGTATCGCGCACTCGACATCCGAGGGTTACGAGCCGTGGGCGGGCACCATCACGACGCGCGTCGCCGGGTCGCTCGTCGCCGACCGCACGGGCCCCGTCACGTCGTACGCGATGGTCAACCTGCAGGAGCGCGGCACGCTGTTCGTCGAGCCGGGCACCGAGGTGTACGAGGGCATGATCGTCGGCGAGAACAGCCGCGCCGACGACATGGACGTCAACATCACCAAGGAGAAGAAGCTGACGAACGTTCGCGCGTCGTCCGCCGACAACTTCGAGAAGGTCATCCCGCCGCGTCAGCTCTCCCTCGAGCAGAGCCTCGAGTTCTGCCGTGAGGACGAGTGCTGCGAGGTCACCCCGACGGCCGTGCGCATCCGCAAGGTCGTGCTCAACGCCGGTGAGCGCGCGCGCACCGCGTCGCGTGTTCGCAACGCGAACAAGAGCTGACCTGATCAGCTGACGATCGACGAACGGCCGGCCACTCTCGAACGAGGGTGGCCGGCCGTTTCGCGTGCGGCAGAGTGGGGCCATGAACAAGAACCGGGAGGGCGTCTGGATCGTTCAGCACGACGAGACGCCCCACAACACCGTCCTCAGGGTGTTCGCGACGGCCGAGGAGGCGGCAGAGTACGCCGACGCGGTGCATGTGAACTACGCCGATGGCGTCATCACCATGGCGTTTCCGATCGGGTTCCGGTTCGAGGACGGGGCGGTGCGGTACCGCCGCTGAGCCTTCGACCCCAGGCATGCGGCCACTGCGCTCTTTGCGTTTCGGCGCGTGGAGGACGAAGGTTGACCTCATGGCTCGGCTTCTCTTCGCGCATGCGCATCCTGATGACGAATCGCTGTGGACGGGTGTGACGATGGCGCATCACGTCGCGCGGGGTGACGAGGTGCACGTGCTCACCTGCACGCTGGGGGAGGAGGGCGAGGTCATCCCTGACGACCTCAAACACCTCGAACTGCCAGCCGGCTCAGCGCGTCCCGACGACGTCGCGGACGAGCTCGCTCCGGTGCGTCGCGAGGAACTGCGCCGCGCGATGACGGCGATGGGGGTGACGTCGTCGGTCGTCCTCGGTGACGACGCCTTCCGCGCTCTCGCGAACCGCCCTGAGGCGCGCACGTACCGCGATTCGGGCATGGCAGGCACGCCGTCGGCATCCCACCCCCGGGCGTTCACGGGCGCCGACATCGAGGCCGTCGCTGCCGACGTCGCCGCGTACGTCGACGCGCTCGCGCCCGACGTCGTCGTCACGTATGACGAGCAGGGCGGCTACGGCCATCCCGACCACATCCGCGCGCACGAGGTGACGGTCGCCGCGCTCGCCGCATCGACCGCGCGTCCGAGGCTGTTCATCACCCTGACGCCGCAGTCGTGGGCACAGGAGGATCGCGCCTGGCTGCACGCGATGTGCTCGCCCGAGTTCCTCCGGGAGACGGGCTTCGTCGTCCCCGAGCGCGGCGACGCCTACCCGCCGTCCGTCGTGCCCGACGACGAGGTGACGCACGCGGTCGTCGATGACGCGGCCGTCAGCCTCCAGATCAAGGCGCTGCGCGAGCACCGCACGCAGGTCAGCGTCGCCGACGAGGTCTACGCGCTCTCCAACGACGTCGCCGCACGTCTTTCAGGACGTGAGGGGTTCACCGAGTACGACGCCCGCGCTCGCCGCCGCATCGTCGGCGCCGAGAACGCCACGCCGAGCGCGACCCGCCCGGAGCTGATCGCATGACCTCCCACCACGAACCGGTCGACCCCGACCACTACCGCAAGGCCATCGGCCGTCTCGCGACGGGCGTCAGCGTCGTGACCACGCGCGTCGGCGACATCGACCACGCCATGACGATCAACTCGTTGACGAGCGTCTCGCTCGACCCTGTTCTCATGCTCATCAGCGTCGAACGCGAGGCCCGCTTCTTCGAGGCGGTCATGGAGCGCGGCGAATGGGCGGTCTCCCTGCTCGGTGCCAGTGCGAAGCCGATCGCGTCGTGGCTCGCGACGCGCGGGCGTCCGCTGCACGGCCAGCTCGACCGCGTGCCGCACCACCGCGGTGACGCGACGGGCCTCGCCCTCGTCGACGACGCCCTCGCGGAGTTCGAGTGCCGCACGGTCTCGACCCTCGACGCGGGCGACCACACGATCGTCGTCGGTGAGGTGCTGACGCTCGCCGTCGGCGACGCTCCCGAGGACGCCCTCACGTATTACCGGGGCGCATTCGGCCGGTTGCGCTGACGCGTCGCTCGTGCCCAGATCGTCGGACGCCGCCGTTCGTGGTGCAATGGTGCGACCCGTGGCGCGGGGTTTTCGCGGGTTCGAGACATGCAGGAGGTCACCGTGGCGGACGACGAGCAGGTGCAGGCGACGCAGCCGGACGGCACGCGTCGGCGCAGGCATCTGGCCTGGTTCGGGGGCGCCGGTGTACTCGCCGTGGCGGCGATCGGCTACGTCGGGGCCTGCTACCACTACAAGGACACGATCGCGGGCGGTACCACCGTCGCGGGCCGCAGCATCGGCGGGATGACGATGGAACAGGCCTCGCGTCAGGTCTCCGGCCTGCCGGGCCCGGGGGCGCAGCAGCAGGCCACCGTCACGGCCGACGGGCAGAAGTTCGCGTTCGAGCCGTCCAGCGCATGGAAGCCGGACGTGGCGCGCACGCTCGACGGCGTCACCGGGTTCAGCCTGTCGCCTACCCGCCTCATCCATCACATCAGCGGTGACGGCGGCGCCGTCACGCCGCGGTACACGGTCGACGAAGCGGCGCTGGCGCGTCTCGTCAAAAGCTCGGCGGGCACCTCGATCAAGGGCGCGCCCACGCAGGGCAAGGTGAAGTTCATCAACGGTGAGGTCGTCGTCGTCAAGGGCGCGCCGGGCAAGAGCGTCGACGAGAAGGCGGTCGCGAAGGACGTCGCCGAGCACTGGCCGGGCACCACGGCCTACACCACGAAGCTCGTCGACAAGCAGGCCGACGCGACGCAGGACGCCGTCACCGCGTTCGCGGCGGGCGATGCGAAGAAGGCGATGTCCGAGCCGCTGCAGGTCAAGGCCAATGGCGAGACCGTGACGATGAAACCCTCCGATGTCTCCGAGGTCATCTCCTCCGACACGGACGCGCACGGAAAGCCCTCCATCAAGGTCGACGCGGACGCACTGCTCGCCCACGTCCTCGAGCGCAGCACCGACATGCAGAACGACATCGCGACGGACGCGAAGGTCGTGTGGAAGGACGGGAAGCCGAGCGTGCAGCCGGGCAAGGCCGGCCAGCAGATCGACGCCTCGAAGGTGCAGTCGGTCGTCGCGGCAGCACTGACGGGCAACCACGTCGCGAACCTGCCCATGAAGCCGATGCAGCCGCAGGTGACCGAGAAGGACATCAACGTCTCGTCGCTGCCCACCACATCGATGGCGCACTTCGAGTCCAAGTTGCCCGGCGGCGCCGAGAACGCCGCGCGCACCCACAACATCGAGACGGCGCTCGCGACGCTCAACGGGATGGTGGTCAGACCCGGTGAGCAGTTCTCACTTTTGCGTGCCCTGGGGTACTCGTTGACGAAGGAGAAGGGCTACGTCGAGGCGGGCACGCTGCAGGGCGGCATCCACGTCGACGGCATGGGCGGCGGCGTCTCCCAGGTCTCGACGGTGCTCTACAACACGGCGTTCTTCGCGGGCGTGCAGCTCGACGAGCACACCCCGCACGACGTCTACATCGATCGCTACCCGATGGGTCGTGAGGCAACCCTGTGGAACCCCGGCGTCGACAACACGTGGACGAACGACACCGGCCACCTCATCCTCATCAAGGCGGGCACGAGCGGCAACAAGGTCGTCATGGACTTCTACGGCACACGCCAGTACGACGTGTCGACGAAGACGGGGCCGAAGACCGACGTGGTGCAGCCGAAGCAACGCACCGTGAAGGACGTCAAGGGGTGCGAGAACTCCGTCGGAAACGGCACGCCAGGCTTCCAGGTCGACGTGTGGCGCACCCTCAAGAAGGGCTCGAACGTGGTGCGCACCGACAAGATCCACACGAAGTACCAACCCGACGACATCATCACCTGCGTCGGCTCGTCGTGATGTCGGCGCGCCGGTCTTACAGGCCCGCGTGCTCGATGACCAGGTCGGCGACGTCGCCGGCGTGCGAGCGCACGGCCCAGTGCCCGGCGTCGAGACGCCGCACGCGGGACGTCGCGGCGTAGGCCGCGCCGTACGTGGCGATGGGTTCGCGGACGTAGCGGTCCTTCGTCGGCACGACGATCTGAGTCGGCACGTCGGTGCGACGTGGCCCGGAGGTCGCGTCCGCGCTGGAGCCGTGCCGGCGCAGCCCCATGTTGGCGCGGTACAGCTCGAGGCCGTCGAGCATGTCGCGGCGCTCGCGCTCGGCGCCGTCGCCGCGCTGCAACAGCCGGCCGAACGCGCCGCTGCGGATGACGAGTTCCGGAAGCAGCGGGGTCTGGAAGAACGCGATGTACATCGACGACGCGGCCTGCTGCGCGAGGAGCAGACGATCGTGGGTCGAACCACGGGCCATCGCGTGCATCCAGCGCGACGCATGATCGAGACATGGGCCCGAGATCGTCGTGAAGCTGCTGACGCAGGAGGCCGCGCCGTCGTCCGTCACGGCCTGCCAGGCCTGGATCGAACCCCAGTCGTGGGCGAGCAGATGGACCTCATGCCCGTTCTCGGCGGCTGCGGTGACGGCCCGATCGACGTCGCGGCGCAACTTGTCGAGGGCGTAGCCGTCGCGTGACGGCGGCGCGTCGGAACGGCCCGACCCGCGGGTGTCGTAGGTGAGGACGTCGGCGCGCGGGATGAGGTGGGGGATCATCGCGTCCCAGACCCGCTGGTCGTCAGGGTAGCCGTGCACCGCGACGACGACGGGACGCTTCGGCGTGCGGCCGGTCGGCATGCCCTCGTCAGACGAGTCGCCAGCCGACGATTCGTCAGCCGACGACACGGCGAGTCGGTGCCACGTCGCCGCGAGCGTCAGGCCGTCATCGGTGGTCAGGGAGGTCTGTTCGACAGTAGCTTCGTGCGTCGCGGTCGTCATGACGCCACTGTGCCGTACGAACCCGGGGCCTGTCTTGATCTACGACGCTGCCCGACGCGCCCAGGGGCGGCGCGGCACAATGAACGCGTGAGTACGCCGAGCATCCCGTTCACGCCCGCCGCCGACGTCACGGCGCATGCCGCCACTATCGACGTCGGGCGCATCGCGCACGAGCTGCGTCATCACGAGGTCACCGACGTCCTCGTCAGCGGTGTCGAGCGTGCCGCGTACTCGAGCGACGCGAGCCTGTACCGCGTGCTGCCGCGCGCGATCGTGCGTCCGCGCCACACCGATGACGTGCTCGAGACCCTCGCCGTCGCGCGCAGTCTGGGCGTGCCGATCACCGCACGCGGCGCGGGCACGTCATGCGCCGGCAACGCCGTCGGGCCCGGCATCGTCATGGATTTCAGCACGCACATGAACAAGGTGCTCGACCTCGACGTCGCGAACCGGCGCGCTGTCGTCGAACCCGGCGCGGTGCATCAGAGCCTGCAGCGCGCGGTGCTGCCGCACGGGGTGCGCTTCGGGCCGGACCCGTCGTCGCACACGCGATGCACGATCGGCGGGATGATCGGCAACAACGCGTGCGGGTCGCGGGCGTTCGCGTATGGCAAGACGAGCGACAACCTGCTCTCGCTCGAGATGGCGACGGCCGGGGGGGAGCTCGTGCGCCTCGATCACGGGGCGTCGCGCGACGCGCTGACCGCCGCGCACCCCTACCTCGGGCGCCTCGACGACCTCGTCGGCGCGAACCTCGCGACGATCCGGCAGGAGTTCGGGCGCTTCGATCGTCAGGTCTCCGGCTACGCGATGGAGACGCTGCTGCCGGAACGCGGGTTCGACGTCACACGCTTCATGGCCGGCACCGAGGGCACGCTCGGGGTGCTGACGGAGGCCACTGTCGGGCTCGTGACGGAACCGGCGTTCCGCATCCTCGTCGTCCTCGGCTACGACGACATGCCGGCCGCCGGTGACGCCGCGCCGCTCGTGCGTCAGTTCACGCCGACGGCGTGCGAGGGCATCGACCGGCGGCTCGTCGACGTCCTCATCGCGCGGCGCGGCGCGCAGGCCGTCCCGTCGCTCCCGAAGGGGTCGGGGTGGCTGCTCGTCGAGATCGCCGGCGACGATCGCGACGAGGTGCTCGCGCGCGCCGAGGCGTGTCTCGTCGGCTGCGGGGCGATCGACGGGCGCGTCGTGCTCGACGCCGCGGAGACGAGTGCGCTGTGGAAGGTGCGTGAGGACGGCGCCGGCCTCGCGGGGCGCTCGCCGAAGGACCTGCCCGCGTGGCCCGGCTGGGAGGACGCCGCCGTCCCGCCCGAAAGGCTTGGCGCCTACCTGCGTGACTTCGACGCGTTGCTCGACACCTACGACCTCTCCGGGTTGCCGTATGGCCACTTCGGCGACGGGTGCCTGCACATCCGCATCGACTTTCCGCTCAGCGCGCCGGGCGGCACGCAGGTGCTGCACGAATTCCTCGACGAGTCGGCGCAGCTCGTGGCGCGCTATGGCGGGTCGATGTCCGGTGAGCACGGCGACGGGCGCGCCCGCAGCGAGTACCTCAGCTCGATGTACTCGCCGCAGGCGCTCGCGTTGTTCGCCGGCGTCAAGGAGATCTTCGACCCGACGAACCTGCTCAACCCGGGCGTCCTCGTCGATCCCGCGCCGGCGGCGGCCGACGTCCGCATGGCGCACGTACCGCCACTGACGAAGGACCTCGCACTCGCGTACGCGCATGACGGCGGCGACTTCGCGCGCGCCGTCCACCGCTGCACCGGCATCGGCAAGTGCCGCGCGAGCACGATCGGGACGACGAACGTCATGTGCCCGAGCTACGCGGCGACCGGTGACGAGAAGGACTCGACGCGCGGACGCGCGCGGCTGCTGCAGGAGATGGTGCAGGGCGGGCTCTCCGGCGGTTTCGTCAACGACGGTTGGCGCTCGCCGGAGGTGCACGAGGCGCTCGATCTGTGCCTGTCGTGCAAGGGCTGCACATCGGACTGCCCGACGGGTATCGACATGCCCGCGTTCAAGTCGGAGGTGTTGCATCAGACGTACAAGGGGCGCGTGCGTCCGCGCTCGCACTACGCGTTGGGGCAGCTTCCGCGCTGGGTTCGGTTGGGACACAAGGCGTCGGGCGTGTTCAACCTGGCGCTCGCGGTGACGGGCAAGGTGCCGGTGCTCAAGAAGCTCGCCGGCGTCGATCCGCGACGCTCGGTGCCGTCGTTGGCGCGTGAGTCGTTCCGTGACTGGTGCCGCACGAACGATGTCGGGTTCTTCGAGGACGCCGAACGTCGTGGCGTGGTGCCGGAGAACGCCGTCGTCATCATGGTCGACACGTTCACCGACCACTTCTCGCCCGAGGTCGGTCAGGCCGCGGTTCGCGTGCTGCGGCGCGCAGGCTGGGAACCGTTCGTCGTCGAACGCGCCGGCTGCTGCGGTCTGACGTGGATCTCCACGGGCCAGCTCGACGGGGCGAAGAAGCAACTGCGCGGGTTGATCGGCGACCTCGCGCCCGTCGCGCGTCGTCACGTGCCCGTCATCGGGCTCGAACCGTCGTGCACGGCCGTGCTGCGCGGTGACGCCGCCGAGCTACTGCCCGGCGACGAGGACGCCGCGCTGGTGGCGCGCTCGACGTCGACGCTCGCGGAGTTCCTCGCCGGTGACGACCGGTGGACGGCGCCCGACCTGTCCGGTGTCGACGTGGTCGCGCAGCCGCACTGTCACCACCACGGCGTCATGGGGTGGTCACCCGATGCGGCGCTGTTGCGCGACGCCGGCGCCAACTTGCAGCAACTCGGCGGATGCTGCGGCCTTGCAGGCAACTTCGGCGTCGAGCAGGGGCACTACGAGGTGAGCGTCAAGGTCGCCGAACAACAGCTGCTGCCGGCGATGGACGCCAAGCCCGACGCTGCGCTGCTCGCCGATGGGTTCTCGTGCCGCACCCAGATCGCCGACCTCACCGAACGTCGCGGCATCCACCTCGCGCAGTTGCTCGACGACGCTCAAGGTGGTCAGGGCGTCTGAGCCCTGAGTGCAGGCAGGGGGTCAACGGCGTCTCTCGAGGCATCGCCCTGCCTGCGCGCGTGGATCTCTGACCGGATTCGCGTCGTGCGCGACGCGTTTCCGGGCGATGATCGCGGAGGCCGGTGCCTCGGTGGTCAGTTCGGCTGGAGGTAGACGTACCTGTGGTGCGTCGTGAAGCCGAGCGATTCGTACAGAGCGATGGCCGGTGCGTTGTCGGCGGCGACCTGCAGGTACATCGACGAGGCGTCGGCGCGGAGCGCTTCGTCGGCGCAGGCGCGCAGTAGTTGTCGTGCGAGGCCCTGACGGCGGGCGTCGGGGCGGGTGGCGAGGGCGAACACTCCGGCCCATCCCGGCGACAGCGCCAGGCGAGCGTGGGCGACGGCTCCCGAGGGCGCGCCCGCCGCACCGGAGGTGATGCCGTCCGTGTCAACGGGCGGCGTGAGCGCGAGGAAGACCTGCTTCTCGGAGCCCTCCAGGACGCGCCGGGCGTCGCTCTCGTGCGTGCGGGCCCGGTCATCGGCGAGCGACCACCACGCGTCGTCGAGGGCGGGGGAGACGTTCGTGCGCATCGAGCTGGTCGACGTGCGCCGCGCAGCCGCAGCGACGTCGGCGCTCGCGGCCGTCATGACACGTACCGGGCGGAGCGCCTCCCAGCCGAGAGTGGTGGCCTCCTGGACGAGGGGGTCGTCGTCGGCCGAGAAGCCGGGTGAGAGAGGCACCTGGATCAGGGGCGGCAGCGCTCGAGCGTCGTACCAGCGTCGAACGGTGGCAAGCGAGTCGGCCGTCGACGGGCCGGGTTCGCCGAGGACGAGAGCCGAGTTGGCACGCCCGGTGTAACCGCCGGCAGCGCGCAGCATCCAGCGTCCGAACCACTCACGTTCGTGGGGCGGCCAGCCGTCCGTCATGAGCTCTTCGAGATCCTCGACGGAGACCGCGCGATGCGGCGCGCCACGCCGGCCGGGGCGTGGGCCGAGCGCCTTCGCCGTCACGATGTGCGTGATGGCGACGCGCACCTCGCCGCGCCGGGTGTCGACGACGACATGGCCAACGTCGACGGAGCGGACGGTGCCGACGATGTCCGTCAGGGTCGCGTTCGCGTCGAGCGTGCCTGCGGCGGCGGCGATCTCGCCGGCTGTCAGCCGCCGGCGAATCATGACCCGTGCGCCCTCTCGCAGGGTGGAAGCAAGGGTGGGCTTGTTTTCGGCGGAGTCGCGCACATCGGCATACTAGGAGGCAACCATCCGAACATCGCACCGTGACGCTCGGATACCAAGAACGTTCGCTGTCCGCATCTCGCCTCTGCACGGGTCGGCCGGCGGGCGCAACGCGACCACCGAGGAGCTACCCGTGACGTACGTCATCGCCCAGCCCTGTGTCGATGTCAAGGACAAGGCCTGCATCGAAGAGTGCCCCGTCGACTGCATCTACGAGGGTGAGCGTTCGCTCTACATCCACCCCGACGAGTGCGTCGACTGCGGCGCATGCGAGCCGGTATGCCCCGTCGAGGCCATCTACTACGAGGACGACACGCCGGAGGAGTGGGCCGACTACTACAAGGCCAACGTCGAGTTCTTCGACGACCTCGGCTCGCCCGGTGGCGCCGCCAAGATGGGCGTCATCAAGAAGGATCACCCGATCATCGCCGTCCTGCCCCCGCAGAACCAGGACTGACGCCCAGGGCTGGTGGCCAGGGCTGACGGTGAGGCCTGACGAGGACCGGCAGGCCGAGTGCACGCCCCAGAGGTGCTGGGTGCTTGCGTGCCTGCACGCGAACCTCGCTCGCGCCAATAGAATCCTGCCCTTTCGAACCCCGCGCCAATCGAACCCCCGCGCGAGCTGCTGACGGCTCGTGTGGGGGTTCGTCGTGTCCCGCACCCATCTGAGATCTACGTCCCCCTTCGCGATCTACGTCCCCTTCGGCGATTCCTGTCCACATCGGCGGTCGACGTCCACATTCATGTCGTCGCCGCAGCCCGGGGGGGCGACCGCGAAGGTGATCGAAAATCGCAACAGTGGACGAAGATCGCAGAGGGGGAGGCGGTTCGCAGAGATGGACGGAAATCGCGAATGGTGACGAAGGTCGCAGGAGTGGACGCCGTTCGCCGATGGGCATGCGGCCCTGGCGGCGCGGGGGTTCGGGCAGGGTGGGGATGTCGGTGGCAGGTGCGAGAATGGCGGCATGGCGCTCAACCTTCCTGACTTCCCCTGGGATTCGCTCGCCGCGGCCAAGGCGCGCGCGAGTGAGCACCCTGGCGGCATCGTCGACCTCAGCGTCGGCACGCCCGTCGATCCGACGCCGCAGATCCTGCAGGACGCACTCGCGGCCAACGCCGATGCCCACGGTTACCCGCAGGTATGGGGGACCCCCGATCTGCGTGAGGCGATCGCCGCCTGGTACGCACGCCGCCGCAACGCGAGCCACGTCGACCCCGACGGCGTCATGCCCACGGTCGGTTCTAAAGAACTGGTCGCGTGGCTCCCGACGCTGCTCGGCCTGGGCGC
The DNA here is from genome assembly GCF_002322065.1 of Dermacoccus sp. UBA1591. Classification (NCBI taxonomy): domain Bacteria; kingdom Bacillati; phylum Actinomycetota; class Actinomycetes; order Micrococcales; family Dermacoccaceae; genus Dermacoccus; species Dermacoccus sp. UBA1591. The sequence continues at coordinate 29,851 of NZ_DCNR01000075.1, forward strand.
CGGGGACGTCGTCGCCTTTCCCGAGGTCGCCTACCCGACGTACGACGTCGGCGCTCGCCTCGCGGGCGCGACGCCGCGTCCGATGCGGGGCCTCACCGAGTTCGGGCCGCAGGCGCCGAAGCTGCTCTGGATCAACAGCCCCGGCAACCCGAACGGCAAGGTTCTCGGTGTCAAGCACCTCAAGAAGGTCGTCGACTGGGCACGCGCGCGTGGCGTCATCGTCGCGAGCGACGAGTGCTACGCCGAGCTCGACTGGCGTGACGGCGCCGGCGAGGCAGGGCAGCTGAGCGCCCCGAGCATCCTCGACGACCGCGTGTGCGGTGGAGATCACACCGGGCGGCTGTCGGTGTACTCCCTGAGCAAGCAGTCGAGCCTTGCCGGATACCGTGCGAGCTTCGTCGCGGGTGACCCCGCGATCGTCAAGCAGCTCGTCGACGTCCGCAAGCACGCCGGCATGATCGTGCCGTGGCCGGTGCAGCGGGTGCTCAAGACGGCGGTCGAGGACGACGCCCACGTGGCCGCCCAGAAGGCGATCTACGCGCGCCGCCGCGCCGCTCTCAAACCTGCGCTGGAGGCGGCAGACTGGCGGATCGACGATTCCGAGGCCGGTCTGTACCTGTGGGCGACGCAGGGACGCCCCTGCCGCGAGTCGATCGACGCGCTCGCCGAGCTCGGCATCCTCGCTGCGCCGGGCGACTTCTACGGCGTCGCGGGCGAGCAGCACGTCCGCCTCGCGCTGACGGCCACCGACGAACGGATCGACGCCGCTGTGAGGCGCCTCACAACGGGTTGACGGAGAGTCAAAGTTTTTCCTCTACCCGGTGGTAGCGGATTAAAGGCAGCGGAAATTCTCAGGTAACGTCTCATTCGCTAACCCGGTACACCCCTGCCGGTCCGCAAGGAGGAAAACCCACATGACTTCTCAGGGCAACGCCACGTTCACGGCCGACGACAAGGAACTCGAGTTCCCGATCGTCGAGGCCGTCGAGGGCTGCAGCGGCTACGACATCTCGGCGCTCATGAAGGAGACGGGCAACGTCACCCTCGACGTCGGCTTCGTCAACACCGCGTCGTGCAAGTCCGCCATCACCTACATCGACGGTGACCAGGGCATCCTGCGCTACCGCGGTTACCCCATCGACCAG